>CALEJY010000215.1 GCA_937898445.1 uncultured Candidatus Melainabacteria bacterium
TAGTAGAATTGCCGTCAGCCATCAATGCAGCAACAACCAAAGATGCTCCGGCTCTCAAATCGCTTGCTGCCAAAGTTGCACCGGTAAGTTTTTTTACACCTTTAATAATTGCGTGATTTCTGTCTTGATGAATATCGGCACCCATTCTACGTAGTTCAGGAACTTGCATAAATCTGTTTTCGTATAAACTTTCTGTAATAATTCCAACACCGTTAGCAGTAGTCAAAAGTGTCATTGCCATTGACTGCAAGTCAGTTGGAAATCCCGGATACGGTTGAGTAATAAAGTTTATAGAATTTAATCTGTTTTTGCAAGAAACTTCCAAAACATTCGGATCAACAAGTTTGATATTTGCACCCATTTTCAACAATTTGTCTGTAAAGAATGTCAAGTGAGCTGGGAACACATTTTTAATTATCGCTTTACCTCTTGTAGCAATAATTGCTGACATAAATGTACCAGCCTCAATTCTATCAGGGATTGTTGTGTATTCGATTGGATGTAAATCGTCTTGTTTTACACCGTTAATAACGATTTCTGAAGTACCTGCACCGTTAACATCAGCCCCCATTGTATTTAGGAAGTTTGCCAAGTCAACAATTTCAGGTTCTTGTGCAGCGTTTTGTATTCTTGTAGAACCATCAGCCAAAATTGATGCAAGCATAAGGTTTTCTGTCGCACCAACTGACGGAATGTCTAAATAAATGTCTGTACCAACAAGTTTTGGAACTTTTGCGTGTACATAACCGTTTTCAATCTTGATTTTTGCACCTAATGCTTCTAAACCTCTAATGTGGAAATCAACTCTACGTTCGCCGATTGCACATCCGCCAGGCATTGCAACAATTGCTTCTCTACAACGAGAAACCAAAGCTCCAAGTACAATAAAAGATGCTCTCATTTTGCTAACAAGTTCATATTTTGCAGTAATACTTGTCAAATTTGTCGCATCAATAGTTACGGATTTTTCTTTTTTGTCGTAATGAGTGATTGCACCTAGTTGCGCAATTACGCTCAACATAATCTCAACATCAGTTAAATCCGGAACGTTATAAATCTTTGTTTCACCTTTAGCCAACAATGCAGCAGCCATCAACTTTAATACTGAGTTTTTAGCTCCGCCTATTGAAACCTCACCTTTTAATGGGGTACCGCCTTTTATATAATATTTTTCTGTCAATTTTCTTACCTTTAAAATAATTATTTTACTTCACTTCTTATAATAATACAATTAGATTGCTTTGATGTAAATAAGTTAAATTATGTAAAGAAAATTTTTCGTTCAAAACCTAACACCAAACCAGAAGGTAGGAATGAATATTGTCACACAGGGCGGGTGGAGCGGCACGCTCCCAATTATTAATAAATAATAAATTTTTATTGAGAAGAGTATTTGATATACTATAATATATTTATATGTAGAATAAAGAGGTAGAGAAATGTCACACAAACATCACAATAACAATCCGTTCAAAAATTCTGATATAGACGAAAATATTGAAATCAAAGACGAAGAAAAAACAGAAGAAAAAGTTGAAGAAAAATCTTCTGATAACAACGAAGAATTAACTGCTTTGCAAGAAAAATATGATACACTTAACCAACAATATTTAAGACTTGCAGCAGATTTTGACAACTTTAGAAAAAGACAAGAACAAGAAAGAGAAAATCTTCTTAAATTTGGAACTGAAAATGCGTTGAAAAAAATGATTGAAGTTTTGGATAACTTTGAACGTGGCAAAAAAGCACTTGAGAGTGTAGATGATTGCGAAAAAGTTAAAGAAAGTTTCGACCTTGTTCATAAACAAGTTTTTGAAGCTCTAAAAAAATTAGGCTTGGAAACTATTGAAACAGAAGGCAAAGAGTTTGATCCAAACTTTCATGATGCAGTAATGCAAACACCAACTTCTGAACACCCAGAACACACTATTATAAACGAATTACAAAAAGGATATAAAATGGGAGATAAGGTTTTAAGACCTGCTCTTGTTAACGTTGCAACCGCCGAAAATTAATCTTTCGGCGGTAATTTTTTGAAAACTTTGCCCTTGTGGATTTACATGCTAAAATAGAATTAAAATAAACTAACTGGAATAGGGAAGAATTATAATAAATGACTGATTACTATGAAATACTTGAGGTTTCACGAGAAGCCACAAAAGAGGAAATAAAATCGGCTTTTAGAAAAAAAGCCAGAACATTACACCCCGACGTAAACAAAGCCCCTGATGCTGAAGAAAAATTCAAAGAATTGGGTAAAGCTTATGAAACATTGATGGATGATAACAAACGTGCCACTTACGACAGATATGGCGAAGACGGGCTTAAAAACGCAGGTTTCAATACAAACGGACCATTCGATGGCGGATTTGGCGACTTAAACGACATATTTAGCTCATTTTTCGGCGGAATGGGCGGTTTCGGTTTTGGTGGCAGACCAGATCCTAATGCTCCCGTTGAAGGTGACGATCTTAGACTTGATATAGAAATCAATTTTGAACAAGCTATTTTTGGTTGCGAAAAAGAAATCAAATTTGATCACTTGGAACTTTGTTCTGAATGTGGCGGAACAGGTGCAGAAAAAGGTTCTCAACCTGTAACTTGCCCTACTTGTCACGGCACAGGTCAAGTTAAACAAGTAATGAGAACTCCTTTAGGCTCAATTGCACAAATCGTTCCTTGTCCTGATTGTAAAGGCTCAGGCAAAAAGATTTCTAACCCTTGTAAAGCTTGCAAAGGTCACGGCAAACTTCAAAAAGAAAAGAAATTAACTATCAAAATTCCTGCAGGTGTTGACAATATGTCAAAAATCAGAGTTTCAAGAGAAGGCGATGCAGGCACAAACGGTGGACCAGCCGGAGATTTGTATGTAGTTCTTCATGTAAAAGCTTCTGATTATTTCAAACGTGAAGGCAACGACGTATATTCAAGACTTGATATAACTCCTGCTCAAGCAGCTTTGGGAGATGAAATCGTTGTAAGAACTCTTGATGGCGAACAAAAAATCACTGTTCAAGCCGGAGTTCAGAGCGGAAATTCAATCAAAATAAAAGGGGCAGGTGTTCCGTATATTCAAAGACCATCTCAAAGAGGAGATCATATTGTTGTTGTTGCAGTAAAAACACCAACAAAATTAACCGAAGAAGAAAGAAATTTGTATAAAAAATTATACGAAATTCAAAACAACAAAAAAGCGACACAACAATCTTCTATCATGGATAAGGTAAAGGGAGTATTTCAATAATGAAAAAAGAGGCAGCGAAAAATTTAAGCCGCTGGGCAGCTAAATTTGTATTGTTATCAGCATTGGCAATCACTTGTTCTGTGCCTGCTTTTGCAGCTACAATTCCTGACAATATTCAACAAATTATCAACAAAGATTTTCCTAAAACCACTTACAGATTTGACGGAATGATAATTTTACCTGACGGCACTATGTATTTGCCTCTATATCCTGCCAAAATAATCAAATTAGACAAACTCGTAATAAAACAAACTTATCCGACCGGCAAAACAATGGCTGCAAAACCTAATATCATAATTTTTAACAACGATTTTGCGTTATTAAAAGTTTTGACAGATTCTCATGGAAACAAAACTATTTTCAAAATGGCAAACCCACCAATGGAGCTAAGAACCGGCTTACTCCCTCAAGATATGCTCGTTCCAAAAGGTTTGGTTATACCTGAAAATATGAAATCAATTGTCGGAAACTTAGAAATTCAAACAACAAATGATCCAGGAATAAAAGTAGAAAACTCAAAACCTGTAGTTACTGCATTGTCAGGAACAACATTGAAAACACTTTCTCAAATTCCGCAATTGAGAAATAGAAATTTCTATGTTTCTTCACCGTATTCAAAGAATATTCAAGTTTTGAATTTAGGTGCCAAAACTCCTGAATATTCACTAGCACAAAACAATGTGCCAATTTCAATGAAATCCTATGACAATAGTTTTTTGCTCGTAACTGCGTATGAAAAACCGTCAGTTGACGTAATTTCACTTGCTGACGATCAAATTATTAAACAGATTTATACAAAAACACAACCTGATGAAATCGTTATTGATAACGCAAAAAAAATTGCTTATGTTTCAAGTTCAGTAGATTCAAGTATTTATATGGTAAATCTTGAAACAATGACCCTTTCAAAGCAAATCAAAATTACAGGAATGTGTGAAAAATTGACCTTGTCAGAAGATGGAACAAAATTATTCTACTATGACAAAAAAACTCGTGATATTTGGGCAATTGAACTTGATAACAATTATTTGTTGAAAGAAATTGGTAAATTCCCTAATGTTTCAAAAATTGCATTCACAAACAACAAAGTTTACGTGACAAGCAGAACAAAAAACCGTATCGCAATAATTGATTATGAAACAGTTGGATTGATTGTTGAAATGGAAATTTGTGAAAAACCTGTAGATATGTTGACTTTCCATAACAGAGTTTATGTTTTGGGAGCAGGCGACAATTCCATTCAAGTAATTGATGCTAAAACCGATGCAGTTACAGAATCAATTTATTTGAACACAAACGGATTTTCAACAAAGATAAGTTGGATTGAAGGTACAAATATTGCACTTATCACTGATACAAAAGCTTCTTTATACACAGTATTTGACTTGGGAATGAACAAAGTTATAAAAACTATTCCAATTGATATTCCTGCAAATTCAATCGTTGTAACAGAAAAAGTTAAAAAGATTAACAAATAATTTTTAAGGACAAAAATAAAAATGACAAAATATTTTGATGAAACCACAGAAAATATTCTAGCGGGTTTGGAAGAAACACAAAAACAATTTTGGAACATATCACGTGTTACCGCAGAATTTTTATACACACTTATCATGGCAGAAAAAGCTAAAAATGTGGTAGAAGTTGGGACATCAAACGGATATTCCGGAATTTGGTTAGGAAACGCCGTAAAATCAATCGGCGGACATTTAACTACAATTGAATTTTGGGACAAAAGATTAGATATTGCAAAAGAAAATTTCAAAACCTGTAAAGTTGATGATGTTATTACAACCCTAAAAGGTTCAGCATTAGAGCTTTTAGAAGATTTGCCGGAAGATTTCATAATAGATTTGGCATTTGTTGATGCGAATAAATCCGAATACA
>CALEJY010000216.1 GCA_937898445.1 uncultured Candidatus Melainabacteria bacterium
AAAGAAGTCTGAAAAGCCACCCATATCTTGACCATTGAAGTTAAAGCTTTGATAACCGCCTTGACCGCCGCCAAAACCGAATTGTTCAAATCCCGGAGGTGGAGTGTAACTTTGACCACCTTGCCAATTTGCACCCAAACTGTCATATCTTTGACGTTTTTGTTTGTCACCCAAAACTTCATAGGCTTCGTTTATATCTTTAAATTTGCTTTCTGCTTCTTTTGTTTTATTTACGTCTGGATGGTATTTACGAGCGAGCTTTCTGTATGCTGATTTAATCTCGGCATCAGTCGCATCACGTTTTACACCTAACGTTTCATAATAATCTTTGTATTCCATTTTATATTATCTCCTAATCATATAATAATATAAAAAACACCAAACCTTGATTTTATTAATGATTTTTTAATTATGTTATTCCATAGCTTTTGCAACTTGATATAGGGTGAATTGCTTGTCTTTATTTAATTTATCGTAAATCGTATTTATTTCTTCTTTAAAATCTTTAGACTTTGAATTTGTGTATCTGAATAATTCATACAATTCTACTTCCAAAACATCTGCAATTTTTTCAAGAGTAGTTATTGATGGGAAATTTTGTCCAACTTCAAGTTTACTGATATAACCGTTATCAACACCTATAATTTCAGCAAGTTTTTCTTGCGTTAATTTTTTCTGTTTTCTAAATTCCTTAACTCTTAAACCCAAAAGTTCTTTCGTATTCATATTCTCACCCTAATTTTATTTTATATTTAATGAGAAAATTCAGAATACTAAAATATTGCTAATTATACTAAAATTCTCTAAAATATTGACAATATTTGCAGTATATGTGACAATATAATATATAATTTGCAATAAATTGGAGGTATTAATGAAACATAATAGAATAGCATTTACATTAGCAGAGGTTTTGATAACACTAGGAATAATCGGTGTAGTTACCGCTTTAACAATACCAACATTGATTGCAAATCACCAAAAAGAAGTTGTTGGAACTCGATTAAAGAAATTTTATTCAAGTTTTAACCAAGCTATTCAAATGTCAGTAGCTGAAAACGGAGATTTTTCAACATGGCACTTGGATACTCAAGACAATGCTACTAATGAAAAATGGGTACAAGAATATATTATAAAGTACATGCAAGTTGTTGAGACTAAAGATTTTTTATTTGGACATACTAAAATGTATTACCTAGCAGACGGAAGCGCATTTGCTAGAAATAATGATACCAATACAAGGGATTGGGTGTATTTTACTCAAGAACCCCAAAAGTGCATACAACACAATAGCCAGCCAGCTCCAAGTTTTGGAGCAGTCAAAGAACCACTAGGGAGGTGCGCATTTGAATTTAGCTTATCGTCGACAAAAGGCATGACTCCTTATACATACGGTTGGCAAGATAACAATATTGAAACATTAAAACAAGGATGCAAAAGCGATATTAGAGATAAACGCCTATGGTGTACAAAAGTAATACAATTGAATGATTGGAAAATACCAAAAGATTATCCTTGGAAAGTTTATTAGTGAGTAGGGCCAATATTGAACAGTATAAATTTAATTATAAATATTTTTTATAAAATCTGATGGCGGGGTAGGTACCCCGCCCTACTTTATCTGAAGGAACAATTTTCCTCCCTTGTGAGGGAGGATGAAAGGTGGGTGCTGATTTAATATAATTGTACCCTAACGGGATAGCACCCATCCCTAGTACCTCTCACAAAACGTGACATTTAGTCACCTTTTGTTCGGCAGAGTTCTCAAAAGGGAAGGGGCTATATACTAAAAGAACCGCCATTTCTGACGGTTCTTTTAATTTTTTGTGTTTGTTTGCACAAACATTAAAACATTAAGCCTGCTTCTCTAGCTGCATCAGCCAATGCTGCAACACGACCATGATATAAGAAACCTCCACGGTCAAATACTACGCATTCAATACCTTTAACTTTTGCTTTTTTAGCAATTTCTTCACCAACAAGTTTAGCAGCTTTGATGTTTCCACCGTGAGCCAATTTTTCTTTTAATTCTTTGTCGTTTGAAGATGCTGATGCCAAAGTTACATGATTGTCATCATCAATCAATTGAGCATAGATGTGTTTTGTACTTCTATATACTGCTAATCTAGGAAATTCAGCAGTACCAGCCAATTTAACCCTGATTGACTTATGTCTTTTTTGTACTTTTGGTTTTCTAATTTCTTGTTTAATCATTTTATTTTCCTTTCTTACTGCTTTAACGGGCTTTAAACCCTCCGCATGTAAATTATCAAACACCTCACCTGTCACTTCGTGACACCTTCACTCCATTTGAGCTAAGGCTAGTAAGGACTATCTATCTTATACCCCACCTCGAAATCAAAGATTTCGGTCCTCCCACAAGGGGTGGACATAAAGTTTCAAATGTTTCCATAAAAAACTTTTGGCAAGAATATAATTTTCAAAAGATCCCGAATCAAGTTCGGGATAAGATATATGTACGGCTCCCTAAAGTCGCCTACATCTATCTTACTTTTTACCAGCTTTACCAGCTTTACGTCTGATGTGTTCGCCTTCGTATCTAACACCTTTTCCTTTGTAAACTTCAGGAGGTCTTTTTGATCTGATGAAAGCTGCTACGTCACCAACTGTTTGTTTGTTAGCACCTTTTACAGAAATTTTTGTGTTAGCTTCAACTGTAATTGTGATACCTTCTGGCGGTTCAACAACTACTGGGTGAGAATAACCCAAAGCTAAGTTAAGGTTTTTACCTTCCATACTAGCTCTGTAACCTACACCTTGAATTTCCAATTTCTTTTCAAATAGGTGAGTTACACCGTGTACTGCGTTAGCAATCAAAGTTCTGAACAAACCGAACAATGCGTCTGTTTCTCTTGTTTCGCCAACTTTTGACAATACGATGTGGTTATCTTCGATTTTTACAGCGATTTCAGGTCTAACTTTAACAACTTCAGTTCCGTTAGGTCCTTTTACTGTAACTTGGTGATCTTCTATTTTAACTTCAACTCCGTTAGGAATTTCAATAGGTTTTTTACCAATACGTGACATTTTTAATTTTCTCCTTTTGGTATATTATGTACTTTTTCCAAACTTTTCTACCAATTATGTTTGGATTTTGTGAAAAGTGAAAAACATTCCGCCTCCTAAATTACGAATGGAGCGGTTTCACTTCCTAGTAAACGTAGCAAAGAACTTCGCCGCCGATGTTTTCTTTACGAGCTTTTCTGTCTGTTAAAAGACCTTTGCTTGTAGAAACAACTGCGATACCCATACCACCCAAAACTTTTGGAAGGTCTTTAGCTTTGCTGTAGTTTCTCAAACCTGGTTTAGAAATTCTTTCTAATTTAGTGATAACAGGTTTGTTTTTAGCGTCGTATTTCAATGTAATTTCAAGAACATTGAATTTACCTTCAGCTTTTACGATGTAATCAGAAATATAACCTTCTTCTTTTAACAATTTTGCTAATTGTTCTTTCAATTTAGAAGCCGGCATAGTTACGTTAGCGTGAGAAGCCATCATAGCATTTCTGATTCTAGTTAGCATATCTGCTATAGGATCTGTCATTGACATAATTTTATTCCTTTACTCTTGCGGACTTACTGACGCATTCAGCAGTATCCATTCTACTCGTCACTTGTCGAATTAATTTTTGCTCCACATTTGGGAACGTCTTTCGATAGTCTGACAAAGAAATGCTAGCACAAAACTCATAGATTTGCAAGAAATTAATTACGAAAAATTAAGAAAGTTGGACACGTATGCCCAACTTTTTGTTTATATTAATTTTTAATATACTTATGCTTTACGAATTATATGAGCAACAGACTTCATAAACTTATGAATAGAATCTGCCCCTTTAAACATTATTTCACCATTTTTGTTGAGAAGCTTCAATGTCTTTTTAAGTTCTGGGGCAATATCTTCTACTAATATACTAACAGGTTTTTTCTCTTTTACTAGTTCAAATTTATCAATGTTCAGCTTCCTTAATGGTGAATGTTCCGGCAGAATGACTACTTTTTTTGAAGCATTAGGTTTTTGTCCATCACTTCTACGCAAGCTATATCGTTTAACTGTTACTGTTCCATTTTTACCTTTCACTTTAATTGGAGACCCAAGAGGAAGTTCTTGTACATCATCAAATTTCCGACCAAACAATTCATAAAAATTTTTGGTGCCAGCTGAAATATCATTTAAATCCATAATTTTTAATCTCCTTTACTTTCAATATTTTCTACACATTTATAGGAAAAATTAAACACTGAAAAAATTGACACAGTACGCCACATAGCATACATAGCATAGCGGCATTATATCAGGATTTGAGGCGTTTATAAATTCATCTTTACAAAATTTAATAGATACAGAAATAATAGCACAACACTTGTTTTTATATAAACACCAAAAAAGACCGCATCCCTCGGTCTTTTGGTTATTTATATATATTCTATTTTATAATTGCTATGGTTCGTCGAAACGCACCTCATAATTATACTCACTGTTGCCAACACCCGATGAACAGGTGAAGCGGCACGTCTTGTTCACTCGCTTTTAACAGGTTTACGGCTCTGCTTGTCTTTGTCTACACAAAGCCAACGCCAGCCTTCACCCTCAGCTCGTTCACGCTACCAGCTTGCTTTTGTAACACCAGGTAACAAACCTTGGTGAGCCATTTTTCTTAAACAAATTCTGCAAAGACCGAAATCTCTGTGGTAACCGTGAGGTCTGCCGCAGATGCTGCATCTGTTATGAAGTCTTACTGCAGGGTATTTACCAGCTGCAACAAGTTTTTCACGTCTTAGTTCTTTGTTTATCATCGCTTTTTTAGCCATGAATTTCTCCTTTTATGTTGTATTTGTTTTCGTTATTACTAGTCATTCTGGGCTTTTATGGGATTCTTCGCTAATGCTCAGAATGACACAAAGCCGAAGATTTTTAAACTATTTGTTCATTCCTTTGAAAGGCATTCCTAACAATTTCAATAATTCTCTTGCTTCTTCATCAGTTTCAGCAGTTGTAATTACTGATACGTTCATACCTTTTACCAAATCAACTTCTTCGTAAGTGATTTCAGGGAACAAAGCTTGTTCTTTCAAGCCTAATGTATAGTTTCCAC
>CALEJY010000217.1 GCA_937898445.1 uncultured Candidatus Melainabacteria bacterium
AGAACCTGAAAAACTTTTTAGATAATCATTACAAATATCACCAACATTGACACAAGTGGCTACGTACGTAGCACCAAATTCAGGGTGACATATTTTCTCGTCATTGCGAGCGATAGCGTGGCAATCCAGTCTATTACCCAATTCATGACGTAACCCTCTCTCGCATGCGTAACTCGTTTCACTCGAACGCTTGCTCTCAGCCATTCGGCACGCAGTCTCGCACGGCTCACTATGTTGCACCGGCTCGAACTTGTGTCCCCCAAGGGAGAGTAAGTTTTTATTTCCGCAACAGACTTTGCCTCTATGCGTCTTTGCATCTAGGCATCTTAAAAATATGCGTAAACCATTGACATGAGAGGGTTTTAAACTATTGCCCCCCCCCCGATGAGCTTAATTTCTTTAAAATTCATACTTTTTTCCTCTCTATTTTCTATTGTTTACATTATCATTTTACCAAATTTCTTAATGTTTTTCAAGTAGTTTCAAGAAAAAGAATATAATCCCACGATAGCGAAATGAACAATAACTTGTTAGTGAAACAAACAACAAAAACAGTCGTTGTTTGAGCGTAGCGAGTTTGACTGTTTTCGAGTTGAACTTACTAGTTATTAGTGAATAGAGCGTGTGGGTGGTTTTGTGGAACTTTTTACACAAAAAGTTTCCGCCGTCTGCGCAAGACATATAACAAATCCTTCCACCGCATTTAACCCTCTCCCGCATTTCTTACACTCACTTTCGTTCGTTAAGAACTGCGCCCTCTCACAAAGAGAGAGGGGAATATATTTTACGATATGGTCTTTTCACGTTTCACTTCTCACTTTTCACTAAAAACAGGCTAATCACTTATTTTTCTTTACAATCTGAAAAAAACTCTCGACATTAAGTTTTGTTTAGTGTAGTATTAGTGTACTTGCGAATATAAATAGTACAATTATTATAAATATAAGGAGATATAAAATGCAGGTTATATTGAAAAAAGATGTTCAAAACCTAGGTGAAGCAGGCGATATCGTTACTGTAAAAGACGGTTATGCTAGAAACTTTTTGCTTCCTCAATCAGTTGCTGAAGTTGCTACTAAAGGCGCTTTGGAAAACAGAGAAAAGAATTTAGCTAGAATTAAAGCTAAACAAGAAAAATTACACGCAGAAGCTCTTGAAACCGCTAAGAAAATTGAAGAATTTGCTAAACTTGAACTTTCTGCAAAAGCTGGTGAATCTGGTAAATTGTTCGGTACAATCACAACTAAAAAATTGGCTGAAGAATTATTGGCTAAATCTGGTATCGAAATCGACAGAAAGAACGTTTCTTTGAACGCTCCTATCAACAAAGTTGGCGAATACACTATGTTAATCAAATTAACTTCTAAAGTTAAATGTGAATTAGCTGTTGTTGTTACTGCTTCAGAAGTTCTTAAAGAAGCTGTTGAAGAAGTTGCTGAAGAAGCAGCAGAATAGGTATTATGAAACAATAAAAACGAAGACATTGTTTTTCATTTCTTTTGAAAAATATGCCTTCGTTTTTTTATAAAGAGAGGTTTATGACTTTTAAATTAGCAGTCACAGGGAAAAGCGGTAGCGGGAAAACAACCGTTGTAAAAGGATTTTTAAGAGTTTTTCAAGAATATTTTCCTGAAAAATCAATTCTTCTATTTGATAACGATTTGACAAGCGAACTCGGTCACAGTTTCGGGCTTGATATCAGAAACACAATTTACGGTATCAGGAGCGGAAAACACGAGTACAAAACAGGTATTCCCGAAGGAATGTCTAAACAAGAATACGTTGAATGGGCGATGGAAGACATTGTTGTTTCGTTAGACGAAAACACAGATATCATTGTTTCATGGTTTGTTGGTTCAAAAGACTGTCGGTGTCCTATTACAGGTCAGATAAATGATGCAGTTTTAAAGCTTATTGAAAGATATGATATTGTAATTTTTGATTGCGAATTTGATTTAAAATACTTAAACCAACTTGTAGACACTGATATTGATACGACTTTAATCGTTGCAAATCCGACAGATGAAAGCGCACATCTTGCCAAACGTATTGAAGAATTTAGTGCAAAATACGCTGCAGGCAATCAACTAGGAGTTGTTATTAACAAGGCTGACGGCTCTGATTTGAATGCGCTTTACGAATTTTTGAAACGATATGATCTTGACGTATTAGGTGTAATTCCGGTTGATGAAGAATTAAAAACACACTCAATGGATAGAGAATCCTCAATCGTTCAAGATGCAATAAAACAGTTTTATTTTAGATTGAATTTACCTCAAGTAAGGGAGTAAGATGGCTACAATTTTAGATGGGAAAAAGTTAAGAGATAAGATTTTTGAAAGTTTGAAGGCAAAGCTTGATAAAATGCCACAAAAACCAACTTTAGCAGTAATTTTGGTTGGTGAAAATCCTGCAAGCCAAATTTATGTTCGCAACAAAAAAAAGACTGCCGAAAAGCTTGGAATTAATTCACTTTCAATCGAATACCCGTCTGATGTTTCAGAAGAAGAACTTTTGAATAAAATAAAAGAACTTAATTCTAATGAAAAAGTGACTGCTATACTTGTTCAATTGCCGCTTCCTGCGCATATTAACAAGAACAAAATAATTGATGCAATATTGCCACAAAAAGATGTTGACGGATTAACTCCTTACAATTTAGGCAAACTGTTTTCAGGCGAAGAACCTTATGTTTACCCTTGCACGCCAAAAGGTATTTTATTACTTTTGGATGAATACAACATTGAATTAGAAGGCAAAAACATAGTAGTTGTCGGGCGTTCAAACTTGGTCGGAAAACCTGTTGCGCAAATGCTATTGAAACGCAATGCAACTGTCACTATGTGTCACAGCCACACAAAAAATCTCCCTGAAATAACAAAAACTGCTGATATAATCGTGTCAGCAGTGGGTAAAAAAGTTATAGGGGAAAAAATGTTAAAATCTAATTGTGTTGTTATTGATGTGGGAATTTTTAGAGATGAGAACGGAAAAATCAGTGGCGACGTAGATTTTGAAAGCGTATCCAAAACTGCCGCATATATTTCTCCGGTTCCGGGCGGTGTAGGCCCAATGACTATTGCATCTTTGATGCTTAATACTGTAGAATTGGCTGGGAAATAAGTATGTCATTCTGAGGGCAATTGATAATTTAAGCCCGAAGAGTCTTAATAAGATCTTTCGCTAACGCTCAAGATGACGAATATTTGTAAATAAATATTCTTGTATCAAGTATTTATTACTAGCCACCGATTAAGTTCAATGTGCAAGAAGATTTAATATTGCTATTTACAAGGTTCTTCAAGCTTGAAATTTCGTTTTCCATCAAACTAATCTGCGAATCCAACGAATCCTGTCGAGTTTCAAGATACGATTCTTCCTGCTGCAACTGGATATAAGTCGGATCATCATCAGTATCAATCTCTTGATCTTGTAACTCTTGCGCTCTATAGCCCATTTGTTTTGTAATGTAGTTTGCTCTGCTCATTACAAGTGTTTGCTCAAATTGCAGTTGGCTTTTCTGCAATGTAAATAAATTTTTCTGTGCATCCAATGCTAAAAAAGTCATCTCATCTCTCCTTATGTTCTTTTTAATCTCTCGTACTTATATAAAGTATTTTGAAAATCTCCAATTTCACAACTTGTCTTTTTCGTTACAAAAGTTAATAAATGTTTTTCTAGTATTTGAAAATACAGTTATAACAACAAAAAAAGAACGACATTTCTGCCGTTCTTTTTGAAATATTTTGTTGCGAAACACGCAAGTTGATTAACGTTTTGAGAATTGGAAACGTTTTCTTGCACGTTTGCGACCGTATTTTTTACGTTCTTTAACACGTGGGTCACGAGTTAACAAACCTTCTAAACGCAATACATTTTTGTATTCTTCGTTAGCTTTAACCAAAGCTCTTGAAATACCATGTCTGATAGCACCACATTGAGCAACGATACCGCCGCCTACTGCTTTAACTCTAACATCATATTTTTCTTGGTTGTCAGTCAAAACTAAAGGTCTGTAAACTAACATTTCGATTGCAGGTCTGTTACCGATATAGTTTTTCAAAGTTTTACCGTTAACAAAAATTCTGCCTTTACCTTTTACAAGTTTAACAACTGCAATAGAGGTTTTTCTGCGGCCAGTAGCCATAATTTCTTTATCTGCCATTATTTAGCCTCCTTTTCCAACACGATTGGTTTTTGAGCTGCGTGTGGATGTTCAGGTCCATTGTAAACTTTCAATTTAGTGAATTGAGTATCACCCAATGTGTTGTGTTGAAGCATACCTTTAACAGCTTTTTCAATTAAAAGTCTTGCATCTTTTTCACGTAATTCTTTTACGCTTGCTGATTTCAAACCACCTGGAAAACCTGTGTGGTGTAAATAAATTTTATCAGTTTCTTTTTTACCTGAAACCAAAACTTTGTCAGCGTTG
>CALEJY010000218.1 GCA_937898445.1 uncultured Candidatus Melainabacteria bacterium
GGATGTTTACAACAATCATCATAAAGATCAGTGATGCAATTAGTTGTAATGCAAAGACTTGCGCACCGGATCCAAATATTGCACCCAATTTGTCGTCAGACATAAGAGGTCCGAATACGAATGCGCCGCCATCTTTTGCAAAATCAAGGATTTTTTGAATAAACAACCCTAAATTCATAAAAATTACTCTGCCTAATGGAACTTTAAAAATAAATACTGCTAATAAAACTTGTAGCAAAAAGCCCATTCCGACTGTTTTATAGTTAATTGCTTTTCGGTTGTTTGACATCAAAAATGCTATCCCGAAAATTAAAATAATACCTAATATTCCAAAAAATCTATCCATCATTCACCCTTTATAAAACTGTTGATATAATTTTACTGTAAACTAAACGAAAATACTCTAATTATTGAAAAATGTTTACTTAATATATCTTTACAATTACCCATTAAGTTGTTGAATTTTTTTGTGTCAGTATTTTACTATATAAGCGGGAAAAGTTTTCTGCAAGAAAATAGTGCTATTTAAAAATAAAATATATGGGGTGCAATTATGCGTGTAAGTTCGATTATGCCAAGCGTTCAATCAAGGTTTGTAAAAAATGAAATTGCGACTGAGAGCATGTCTGTTCCGATTTCAGGGAAAAATAATATTGACTTGTTACCGATGAATGGTGTGCAAAATGTCGTGTTTAATCGTAAATTAGCTGCATCTCAAGGTATTTCTTATATTACGTTTACAGGTAATACTGACAGAAACGTAAATCAGGTTTTGTCTTTGGCTTATGAGAATAAGGGAACCGGTTTGCCGGAAGATTTTCAAGGTGGCATGGGCGTTGTAACTTTTGAAGCTCCTCAAAGCATGATTAAACATGAAAATATGGATATAAGAAGTGTTATGCCGTTCCATGAATATAACAACCCAAATGGTGGCTTGAGATATGTAAATATCAGAAAAATTAAAGATAGTAATAACGGGGTATTGCCTGATAGAATTTCTGCAAACAGCTTTGTACCTGCAATGCCGGGGGCAACTGTTGAAGATGTTGCAAAGGGGTTATATCAAGATCCAAAGGATTTGAGAGTTGTTATTCAAAGTGAACCGAATAGCAAAGGTTTGGAAGGTACAAGCAAATATGTGGTTTTAGAACCTACCAGTGCAAAAGGTGTTTTTGAAAGAATGGCTGATAATGATATTGGTGCTATGCAAAAGGTAGAATATCAGTTGTTTAAGATTTCTGAGGACAACCCTAAATATAACAAAATCAAAGGTACTCCAAACTATTTTATGTACACAAGAGAACTTGCCAAAACTCCAAAACCATATACTTATGGAGTTGGCGGTGCTGATGGTATGGATGCCGAAATTAATAACGCTGATTTTTGTCGTGCGGTGTTGAAGGCTGAACAACAGATGGATACTGACGAGTTTGGACATTTCAAACCCGCAAGTATTTGGGGGCATGACAGACCTGTTGCTATGGTAACAAGTTTGATTGCTGATGAATCGGCTAGAGGAAATGAACATTATAACGGAGTGATTTCTCATCACACTTTGCATAACCCTGGAGTAAATTATCAGGGACATACTGATAATCCATTTGCTTTTGCAAGGGCAATTTTTAGCAAAGAAGATGTTGAGGCGATTAAAAAACATCCTCAATATGAACTTTTGCAAAACTTTAATGAACGTGGATGGAATAATTTACGTGAACCTGAAAAGAAATTTGTAAGGGCTGCATTTGACCCATTTATTGGAGTTTTTAAGGATTATTTCAATACTTATAATATTACCAAAGTTCCAATTGTTGCCAAAATGATGAACCCTGATAATTTTTCTATTGGTACTGTTTCAAGAAACTTTGATAAAGAAATGAAAGCTCTTGATATGGATGTTGCGCAAGGTATTGGTGCTGATTTGAGAGAAGTTAAAACAATCAGTCCGCTTAATGGTTCAACTCCTGCAAGTTTAGGCTTTGATAATAATACCGATGATTTTGGTAGGGGTGGAAATACTTTGTCTAAGCAAAAAGACGGGTTTACTCCGATAAAATACAATGGCAAAAATATTAAAGAAGTAATTGTAAATAGACAACGTAACGCAAAATGGCTTACCGGAATTTTGGCTAATGCTGAAAAAGAAGGTCAAGATGCGCTAAATCATGTGTTCTTTAACGATTTACAAATTGAACAAGGTAGAAGTGTTTTCGGAAGTCTTTCTGAGTTTAAACAAGGTGACATGTTGTTTATGGGCTGGGGCAGACCTGATGAACAAAAAGGTTATCCGATTACTTTTGACGGATTTTTGAATTTCTTGAAACGTGATGATGTTCCGAAAGAAACAAAATTGAAAACAAAACTTATCGTCGGTGCAGGTGATGCTCCATGGAATAAGGATGCAAAAGATTTTAAATTGATAATGAAGGCGTTAGATGAAATCCAACAACTTGACGGTGGAATTTATAAACATAATGCGATGTATGTTGACGGTTTCTTCCCGAATAAATTGGTAACTTGCGCAACACATGGTATTTTTACATCAAGACGTGAAATGTGCGGTATTACTCCTCTTGAGGCAAAAGCTGCAGGTGCGCCGTATGTTGCGACTGCAACAGGTGGAATGGTGGATTACACAAATGAAACCAACGGTTGGAAAACAAAATCTGCTCCTGAAATGAACCCTGATTTTGACGGATTGGATTGGAGTACTCCACAAAATGAAATTGATGATGCAAGAATTAGACGTTCTGCAGAAGAAGTTTCAGATTGCTTTAAAGAAGCTACAGAAGAATTTGTAAATAGACAAGATGATTATGTTGCAAAATGTCAAAAGAATATAGAAGAACATCTTGATTGGCATAACAATGCAGAATTTAACGGTGGAAAATCTGCTAACCAGTCTTACAAAAACGATATTTGGCATATCGATGAAGGCTGGGAAGCTCGTAACAAATCTCCAATGCGCAGATTAGTCGGAGCAAATTTGGCAGATGCAACAGGCAAAATCAGTGAAACTGTAAAAGAAGTTGCAACAGAAGTTGTTTCAGATATTGAAGAAACTACAAAAACTGTTGTAAAAGATAGCTCGCAAAAAGTTCGTAATAAATGGACTAAGACTATGATTGGTGCAGGTGTCGCAATTGCAGCTCTAGGAACTGGTGCTTATGCTTATATGAAACACAGTAATAAAGCAGCAAGTGTGGCTGAAAATAAACAAGAAAATAAAGACGGAAATAAACAAATCGACAAAACAGCTTAGTTTTTGTTCAAATAATCAACAAGATTAAAAATTGCGATGAACCTATTAATTAGTTCGTCGTAATTTTTTTGTTTAAGTAAAGATTTGAACAAAAATCCGAAAAGCATAGGTCTTTTTTGTCTGATTGCAATAATAAGAGTGTTGTTTTTGAAAGACAATTCAAAACCTTTTGCAGTGAATGTTTCGCCAAAAACTTTTATTTTGTCCCAAAATTCTTCTGTAATAAACTCAAGATTGTTATGATTTTTTGCAAAAATATAGACAAACTTATTCATTTCGTCAATATGTGGATTGAATTGTTTGAATTTGTTATGTCTTTTTTCGTTTTTAGAAAAAATTATGACGTGATTGTTTATGTTTTTTTCAAGCTCCAATTGAATAAGAGTGCCTTTGAAAAGGTTTGGTTTATTTACACCTTTGACCGGAAGGGTTAATCTTGTGTCGGAGATTGTAATATTTGTGTTGTTGTAAAAACCGAAAAAGCTTGTTACATCTTCTTGAGTATCAAAATTCCCAAACAAATTTGAATCAATAATAGATTCAGTGTTGTGGTTTTTTGGCCAAGCTTTGAAATTTGCAATTGGAGGTAAAAACATCGGTAAAACTTTTTCATAAAGTTGTTGTTGGAATTGTTTGCCGGCAATAATAAAATTAATAATACTTTTTAGAATAAATGCGTACATCAAAAATAGAACCGGTGGAAATAATAAAATTCTGTAAATATTGTCAAAGTCAATTATTACAAGAAGATATGCCAAACAAATTCCGGCAGCAAAGCAAATTAATGATGACAAAATTACTTTTCTAACAGTTTTTTGCCTTTCTTTTTCAAGCGGTTCAACTTGTTTTAGAATTTCTTCTTCAAAATATTTGTAATAAATTTGCTTTTTATCTTCCATAAAATTTATTCTACCACAATTTAATCAAATTTTTGTGGTAATATTTAATTAGATGTAGCAGAAAATAAGAGGTATATAAAAATGTCAGGACACTCAAAATGGTCAACCATTAAACATAAAAAAGCAAAAGTAGATTCACAACGTGCAGTTGTATTCCAAAAATATTCAAGAGAATTAATTGTATCAGCAAGATTGGGCGGTCCTGATCCTGCCGGTAACTTCAGATTAAGAACTGCTATTGAAAAAGCAAAAGCTGCCGGATTGCCAAATGACAAT
>CALEJY010000219.1 GCA_937898445.1 uncultured Candidatus Melainabacteria bacterium
CAGACCATGACTATAAAAAAGCAGCAGATGATTATAGAGCGGCATTGTTTTATTTGACTATTTATCCGAACGCAAATCAGGTTAAAAATTCTGCGCAAACCATTGTTCTGGTTGGTTCAAACTTGAATAAGTGTTTGAATGCGATAGAATATGATACTTCTGCAAAAAGCAGATACGAAACAGCAAAACAACTTAGAGCAGAAGGAAATTTTGCTTCTGCCGGTTATGAATTTAATCAAGCTTTATCAGATGAAAGTTATGTAAAAGACAGTTTGCAACAAACTGCTGATATTTTGAAAATTTTAGGTAATGAACCAAAGGCTGCAGAATATTATAAGAAAGCAGTTGCAGTAGCTCCAAACGATATCCCTTTAAGATTAACTTACGCTCAATTGTTAGACAAATTGGGGCAAGAGGACACATCTGTTGATGAATACAATTACATTTTGTCAAAAACTACTGATAACAAAGATGTTTTGTATTCTTTAGAAAGAATTTATAAAAGAAAATTGGAAGATTCTCCTAACGATGCTGCAATTACGGCTAACTTGGGTGCAATTATGCAAAAAGAAGGTAATTATGATGAGGCTTTGAGATATTATTCAAAAGCTGAATATTTAGACCCTTCAAACACAAATACAAGATTGAATGTCGGAACTTTGTATCAACAAAAAGGAGATTATAAAACTGCGATAACTGCTTATGATTCGATTTTGATACTAAATCCTGATAACGTTCAGGCAAATTTGTATAAAGCTCAATCTTTAGCTGCATCAGGTGATAAAAAAGCCGCATTGGAACTTTATAAAAAAGTTTCTGCGTTAGATCCTGATAATGAAACAGTGCAGGCTGATATGATAAGCATGGTTAAAGATACTATGACAATTCCGCAATTTGTTGAGTATGTAAAGAAAACTTATCCAAACAATGCAGGAGATATTTTGTATGATTATGCGCTTGATTTGCATAAAAAAGACAAACTTGCTGATGCAGTTAATTTGTATAACGAGGTAATAAAACTTGATAGCAATAATTCGGAAGCTTATGTAAATTTGGCGATTGCGCAAGGTCAAAACAAATCTTTTGATGAGGCATTGGCAACTATTAATACTGCAAAATCTAAATTCAGTAACAATTCACAGATTACGGAAACAGAATTGTCGTTGAAGGCGCAAGCTACAGATGAAAAATTAGAAATCGCAGCTAATTATTATAATAATAAGGATTACCAAAACGCTATTAATGAGTATTTAAAGATAACACCTGCAACTGCTGATACTATGCTCGGAGTTGCTTCTGCTTATCAAAATATGAATAACACGGATAAAGCGATTGAATATTACAAACAAGCTTTGACACTTGCTCCGACAAATTCTGATATTGCTTATTATATTGCGGCTCTCTATGCAGATAAAGAGGATATGGAAAACGCAAATATTTATGCGCAAAAATCTTTAGCTTTGAATAAAACTAATAAACAGGCGCAAGAGTTGGTTAAAAATATTTCAGAAAACTTAACTGCGCAGAATTTAGATAAAGCGATTGCTTTGTTTGACGAAGAAAAATATACAGAAAGTTTGAATTTGATAAATCAGGTTTTGGCAAGTGATGCGAAAAATGCTTATGCTTTGTATTACCGAGGCATGATTTATGATAGTCAGAAAAAATATAATCAAGCTATTACGGATTATAAAAAAGCGATTAGTGTAAATCCTGATTTATTAATTGTTAATTATTTAATCGGTGTGGATTATGATATGTTAGAGCAATATAAAAATGCAATGTCGTATTATAAAGCTTTCACTGCAACTTACACCGAAGACGACGATTATTTAAAATATGCAAAAACGAGAATAGGTGAATTAGCTCCGTATGTCAAATAGTGAAAGAGTAAATCAATTAATCAAAGCACATGTATCTCTAGCACCAATGGCTGGGATAACTGATTATGTGTTGCGAACTTTGGTTAGAAAATATTCGCCTGATGCACTTTTAACTACAGAAATGATTAGTTCTGAATATTTGGCGCAAACCCTAAATGGCAGAAGCGGAGTAGAAATTTTAAAGCGTGATGAAAATCATTCACCTATTTCTTATCAAATAAGCGGACATAAGCCTCACATGATGAAACAAGCAGCAGAGTTTTTGAGTAAATACGCTGATATGGTTGATATCAATATGGGGTGTCCGGTTAAAAAAGTTGTTGGCGGACAAGATGGCGCAGCATTGATGAGAAATCCTGATTTGGCTGCTGATTTAGTAAAAGCAGTAAAAGATGGAACGGATAAACCTGTTAGTGTGAAATTCAGATTGGGTTATACCGTTGATGAAATGAATTATGTTGAATATGGGCAACAAATGCAAGAGGCAGGGGCAGAATTTATTACAATTCATGGTAGAACTCGTTCTCAAATGTATAGCGGGCATGCTGATTGGGCAAAGATT
This sequence comes from uncultured Candidatus Melainabacteria bacterium, assembly GCA_937898445.1. GTDB lineage: Bacteria > Cyanobacteriota > Vampirovibrionia > Gastranaerophilales > Gastranaerophilaceae > Stercorousia. The sequence goes on from CALEJY010000219.1 coordinate 2,446, forward strand.
AAGAAATTGAAAGAAAATGTTGATATTCCGGTGTTTGCAAACGGTGATATTTTGACAGTTGATGATGCGATAGAATGTCTAGAATTATCAGGTGCTGATGGTGTAGCAGTTGGGAGAGGAGCAATAGGAGATCCGACGCTTATTGCAAGAATTGCTCATTATCTAAAGACGGGAGAAAAACTTCCGGTTCCGCCGTTGGAAGAAAGAGTGGAAATGTTGAAATTCCATCTTGATGATGAAATTAAATTAAGAGGGGAAAATGTTGCGATTAAGTTTATGAGGAAATTTTATCCGTATTATTTGGCTGGATTTAAAAATGCAAAGGTTTTGCGCTCTCAACTCGTAATTGAAGAAAGTTATGACAAAATCATGGATATGCTGAATAATTTAAGTTTTGTAAACGTGTAGATAGAAATTTACGCAATAAAATTTCTTTACGAACGTTAGGTTCTTTGCAAAGGAGAATAATTATGGAATTAGGTATAAATACCGCGTTAAGATTATCAAAAGAAGTTCATTCTTTTAAATCACCGCATGTTAAAGGTTTGGCATTAAGTAATTCTGAATATTTTATGGCAGGACAAAAATCTCCTTATATTGAAGCAAGTAAAATTACTGATTGGTCAGGAGTTAATGCCGAATATTCTTCTAAAAAGTTGACAGACGGTGCAAAATTTGAAGTTTATCGCATGAAAGATGCAGTGTTAAAAGTTATAAAAGATAAGTTTGGAGAAATCAAAGCTTATAAATTTAATGGAATGAAAAAATCAGATGCAATGTCAAAAGAAAATATTATTGAAAATACTAAATTGGCTTTTGCTTCAAAAGTTAGAAGTTTTTTAGACTAATCTTGGATATCAAGATATTTTAATAATAAAAGAAAAGACCGAAGGAAACTTCGGTCTTAAAATTAGAGTTTATTTATGGAATTTAAGAAATTTTATTACATTCTTTCTGGTGCAGTAACTGCCAAGATGTCTTCTAATGCGTTATGAAGAACTGTTTTTACTGCCCAAACAAGTGAAATTCTTGCTTTCATCATTTCTTTGTCTTCAGAAATTACTCTGTTAGAGTTATAGAATGAATGGAATTCGCTTGCCAATTCTTGAACATATCTGCAAATTGTGTAAACTTGTCTTGTTTCTGCAGAAGTTTTGATTACAGATTTGTATTCTTCCAGTTTCAAGATAAGTTTTCTTGCGGTGTCTAAAGTTGGAAGAACAATTTCAGGTTTAAATCCTGAGATTAATGCGTTCAATTCATCTTCACTCATCGGAGCAGGTGATTTTTCGCCTGTTTCTGTGTTTAATTTTTCAGAAACCAAATGTCTAAGGATTGAACAAGCTCTGGCATGTGCGTATTGAACGTAAAATACCGGATTCTCGTCAGTATTTGTTTTTGCAAGTTCGATATCAAAATCAAGAGTTGTATCGATATTTCTCATTGACATCCAAAAACGAGTTGCATCAACGCCAACTTCGTCAATCAAATCTTCTAGGGTAACCATGTTTTTACGTTTACCCATTCTAACTTCATTTCCGTTTACAACAAGGTTAACCAATTGTCCTAACAAAACTTCTAGTTTGTTTGGATCATATCCGAGAGCCTCAATAGATGCTTTAACACGAGCAACATAACCGTGATGGTCTGCACCCCAAATGTTAATCATTCTGTCAAAGCCTCTTTGAAGTTTGTCAATGTGATATGCAATATCGGCAGTCAAATATGTGTTTGAACCGTCAGCTTTTTTGATTACTCTATCTTGATCGTCGCCGTAGTCAGATGATTTGAACCAATCTGCACCGTCTTTTTGGTAGATTTTACCACTTTGTTTTAATTTATTTACACATTCTTCAACTTTACCTGATTTGTGTAAGGTAAGTTCTGAATAGAAGTTGTCAAAATGAACTTTGAAATTGTCTAGCAAATCTCTTTGAACTTTTTCTTCATAAGCTTTTGCGAAATCACAAATTTGCTTGAAAGTTTCGTCATTCAACG
>CALEJY010000220.1 GCA_937898445.1 uncultured Candidatus Melainabacteria bacterium
CTATCCCTAAGTTGAATTTTGCTCAATAATTCAACTTACCACTATATTTTTGAGTTATATAGAAACTCCAATATTTTTCTTGTTGAAAATATCAAAAAGTCACCACTTTATAGATTAGTGGTAACTGAGCAATGTAAATATATTATTTATTGCTTTTAAAACAAAGAGAATTAACATTCTTTATATATTTTGTAACCTCTTTGTTTTAGGTACTCAATACATAATTTATCAGTCAGAACTATATTTGGTTCTTGTTTCTGACTTTTATTGTATTGATAAACCAGAGCACGATAGGCATTATACACCTTTTCGAGCTCTTTGTAGTAGGTAGGCTTTACATCAGTAAAACTGAATATCCTACCTGTACGACTTACGATCCCCGATTTAATAAAAGCAAAGTACATTGTACCGCCTTTTGGGAATCCGCATTTATCAAGGATTTCAATTATAGTCTGGCGACTAAATTGATTTCCTTTTAGAATTAGCACCTGCTTAAGAGTATTAAAAACAGGTGCCGTGTTTTTTGCATTAAACATATTTAGTAAATCTAGATTTTACTATTATCCATTTGTTAAAATCTTGCAATAACAAGAAATAACCTTCAAATGGAAATTTAGTATACCCATTAGTAATATAATATTTGCCATCATCGGCATAAATTATACCACCAGATAATATACCAAATACTGTTATCATAGATCTACTATGTTGTTTAACATAGTACTCAACTCCTCCATAACTATTGGAGAGTTGCCTTGGCGTCCCCTAAAGGCAGAAAGAATAATCTCTCTTTGCTTTTTGGGGCAATTTATATCGCAGATGCGATACAACTTATCAAGTTGTACGGTTACTGCGATATGATCTTTACCAAGTTTAACACTCACATTTTTTATGATAGAATTTTTTCCTACCATATGGGTACCCCACTATCAAGGATTCAAAATTAGATAGTGATTTAAATTAAGGTTACTTTCCACCAGCAATGTCATCATAGTTTTAACCACAGAAATCTATCGAAATCTGAACTAGAAAAGGGTTCGTGTTTTACGCCTAAACCTTCTTCAAAGAAGTTAGGAAAACTGGCGTCCTCAACAACTTGGAAATACTGAAATTTTAAAGTTATACTTTAAAACCAATATCTTTTATATTGAGTTTTTAATGAAAAGGTATAATATAGTTGATAATAAATTATCCTTCTAACTCAAGATAATTAAAACTATATTATACCGTAGGTGTTATAGTTAGATAACACCTACTATAAAATATAATAGTCTTTCCTATTAGCCAAATGCTTCTGTTGCCAAGGTGCATTAACCTCCGATTCTTAGTCAACAAAGCCAGGCACGCTTACTATAAAGCCATCCTTGCGAACACAATCTGGATGGTCTGTAGCAGGTGCTACAAGGTCTTTACGACCCTGAGCCTTCCCTGCCGCAAGTACAAGTGCGCTAACTATATAGCGCACGTTGTCTTGTGGTGCAGGCAGGCCCGTAAGGTCGCCAAACACTTGGTGGCATACACCATTCTCATCAAAGGATGAGAATGATGCTGCCACTCTGGCTATACCCTGAGATTGGTAAGCCACACCACTATTCAGGGTTATAGTGTGTGGCGTAAAGTTTTTAAATATTGTCATAACAATAAGTTTTTGATTGTTTATAAAAAATTGTAGGCAGTTTTACAACTTACCTAGGTTGTGAGAAAAAATATTACTTAGACTCAAAGACTCTTTCGTAGCCTTGTCTAGAGTACCCAAACAGGTCTCCAGGCTCAGCTACACCAAGCCTATCATTGAGTATTATAACTTTTTCTCCTTGCTTATACTTACGAGCAGGGTACGTGGTGATAACATCACCACAAGTGTCTGTGTTATAAGAACAGACAACTTTACCCTACTCGTAAAGCAGACCAGAATTATTAAGGATATCATAGGCAATTCTATTGCTCATAAAATTACCTGAACTAAATACTGTATTTGCTGCATCAAATATTGTATTCATTTTTTAAGCCCTACCCACCTAAAGTAACTTGTTATAGGTTTTGGAGCTATTTATCACGCTAACACTTAATATTTAGGCAGCCAAGTCTCACGAACTTTGAATGCTGCATCTTCCCTTACTATTATTCGAGGAAGGCCACTTACTTAAGGTGGACTAGGTATTTTAGTTTAAAGCCCCTATACCACGTCAAGGTATACCTATAATAGGGGATTTCGCTAGATTTATCTAGGTTCTAGCAGGAATTACAACCTATACCTATAAAACACTAATGCCTGCTTTCGCAGGCGTTAGTGTTAAGCAAACTTGAATTGGTAGTAACTTGCAGTACTATTCCCATACATACGTGTGCGTATGGAAACAACTACCAGTCGTAGCGGTGCAATTAGCGACGCACTATAAAGTGCATCTACTTTCTCTTTGACGGAGCTATATTGCTCCAGTCCAAGTCCATTCCCATTCCTTATGAATGTTTTCACACTCATAATACCATTTGATGTCTCAATGGCATCAAATGTACGGGTTTCACCACCAGCAGTGAACGAACGAGGGGCAATACCCTCGAACGCTTCTTTGCTTATCAGCACGATGTCTCCGACTGCCAGAGGAATACCTCCGTCAGTCGTATTCGTACATTGCACATTCAGGGCAACCAATGGGTATTGGTTTCCGTTCAATTCAACCACATTGTTAATGTTGTTTACATTGTTGTTTGTTGTGTGATTTGCCATAATAGTATTTATTTAATTATTTGTTTTATATCAAGCCTGTGAGGGGGACTAAAGTAAGCTGAGACCTCTCATATCCGTAATTGTCTAATAATTATTTTATATTCACAATTCTCATATCTACAATTATGTATATATCAACTTCTAAATAAATTTTACCTAAATTAAACAACCCCGGGGGATATTTTTAAATGTACCTGTAATTTTATGCTTGTTTATATAAAGAGAGTTTTTCTAATTAAGTATAGTTATATAAGTATAGTAAGTATAGTTAGTTGGTAACTGGTAGTTTAATCTTGGTAGCAGGTAGTCTCTATATTAACCTAGGTAGTCAATCTTGGTAGCAGGTAGTCCTTGTTAAAAATATATAATTTACTTTGGTATTTACTATAAAAATTATATATTTATACCATAATTAAAATTTAATAAAAATGGAAAATAATCAATTTGTAATTTATCCTCATCCATCAAACGATGAAATTCAACCAGACTTAGACCCAAAAGATAAATTAATATATGTTGCTATTAGAAGATATATGAATAAGCAAACGATGGAAGCATATCCAAGTTATGCAACTATTACTAAAGACACGGGGGCAGCTGCTAAGACTATTAAGAAGTGCGTAGATAATCTAATAAAAGAAGATTATTTACAAACTAGACGAGAGGGTCGTAAGTTAATATATAAATTTAACAATAAGAAACAATTTGAACCTTATAGTTATGACTTCTTAGATAAACCAGAATTAACATTTACAGAGAAATCTTATATAATAGCTACTCAACAATATATGTTTAAAGACAATAATGAAGGAAAAATAGAATACACGAATAAAGAATTATCTTCTTTAATTAGAATGCCGGAAGCAACAATAAGTAAGTGTAATAGAGCTTTAGAAAAGAAAGGATATTTAGAAGGAGCTTCAGAATTTACTAAGAAATTTCAATTAAGAGAATTAGATCAATTATTTGTGTGGAAGTTCAAAGAACAAGATGAAAAAATAAAACAAAATACAGATGACATTGAACTACTTAAGAAAGAGATAGCTAAGTTAAAGTTAGAAAATCAAGCTCTAAGAAATCGTAAAATCAATAATCAGTATATGGTATAATTTTCAATTTTAAAAATTTCTGAGTTCGTGAAGTATTTAAGTACAGTTACAAGTATAGTATTTAAGTATAGTTAGTTGCAATCAGTATTCCTACAATTAACTCTATTATAAAGAGATTAGAAGATGCTAACTTTATAGAAGTTAGAAAAAGGCAGAATTTAAAATATTTTAACATTTTATATATTTGACAAATAGATTTGATGTGTTATATTTACAACATCAAAAATTAAAAATATATGGAAAACTTAGAAGAATTAAAACAACTATTTAAAGATTATGGGTTTGATGTATAGATTACATCTGATGATAATTTAATCCAAGCTGAATATAATTCAGTAAAGAATAAAATTAAAGATTTTAAAAAGAGTTTAGAACTATTAGATGATTGTTTATTCTTAGATGCTACAGAAGATTTAGAATCTACTTATCAAGTTGACTTGAAAGAATTTGATGATCTTCTTAATAAGAAAGAGCTTACTGATGAAGAAGCTGATAGAGTTCTTAATCTTATTAACTTTACTAAGAATATAATTAAAAAACATATTACGGATAAGATTAAAGATTTGATTTATTTGAAAGATCAATTCTAATTATATTAAATTGGGGTATGTTTGTAATGGTTAGCAAGGTGGTCAAGAGGCCCACTATTATAGTAATATAATAGCTGTAGGGAGCAAAATCGGTAAAAGCTGTGATGCCAATGCCGAGTTAACTTTTTTGAATTGCGAAAGGTCAAAAAGTAATGTAACGCATAGTAATTGAATAAATATAATATTACCACGAGTGTTCCCAATCCAATATTTTGGATTAAAACGTATGCTGAACTACAATTAATAAGAAGTTGTAGAAGTAAAGAATAAAAAATCTTTACAGAACAATTAGCTCTAAAACCATAAGTGAGAGTTCAAATCTCTCTACCCCGACTATGAGACTTAAATTTGAATATAATGGTATAGAATATTATCCCAAGAATCCAGATAAAAAATTACAACAATTAGGTATTACTTGGGATGATGTTCGTATCATTGACGAAACTAAAAAAGAAATTAAAGAATCTATAAGTATTCGTAATGATTTATTCTACTTTATTAATAATAAAGGAGAATCTATCACCTCTGTTTACAATAAGATTCCAGAAGGCTATACGCCAATAACATTAGATGAATTACAAAGAAAGTGGGTTACTAATCGAATGAATAAATCTTTAAAAGATTTAAATGAAATATGGAATATGATTAAGGATTATAAGTTAGAAAACTCACAAGAAGTTTTAGACTGGTTAGATAACCTAAATGAAATATCTGTTCGTAATTAAATTAAAAAAGGAGAGCATCTTAATTGATGTTCTCCTTTTTCGTTTTTTCTCCTACTCGATTATTTATTCTAGCTATTAGCAATTTCTCCTTTAATTGCTCCAGCCTACGCACCTTGTGCAGCCTAATTAGTTAAATTCTATCTGAGCTACTCAAGCATATTTGAATATACTTGTTGTTCTCCTCTTTTTAAATTTAGCCATTTATTATAGAAATGCCACATCATATCTTCATTCTACTTTGATTTAGCTTGAAGTTGATTTTTTCTATCTCGTGCAAACATTGCTGGAGTATATTTACTAGGATAAGTATTTCTAAATGAAAATAGTCTACTTATTATCTATTCTACATTTTCTGGAATAGATGTATTACGATTATACGCATCTGAATCTCCAATATCCTACCATTCTGGTAACATTATACGCCCCTC
>CALEJY010000221.1 GCA_937898445.1 uncultured Candidatus Melainabacteria bacterium
TCGCATTCGCTCGCAATGACGAACACACATTACCAACCATGCGATACTTCGGACTGTTGTCCTCAGTATGACGTTTTTTATTTTCGTAACAGACTATGCCTCTTTGCCTCCAAGCCTCTAGGCATCTCAAAACCTTAGCCGCTTCGCTTCTTAGCTGCCTAGCAGCTTTGATACCAACTTTACCTCTTTGCGTCTTTGCATCTAAGCATCTAAAAATTGTTTTTGCATCTGATTTATTATCCGTTCTAATATCCTCTTTCATATAATCTCCTCTTATACATATATATCTAATAACTTATAATAATATAGCTATATACTTAATATGTCAAGTATTATACATATATGTATATGAAAAAGAGTTTGAGCAAAGATGAATTACTGAAAAAATTTGGGCTAAACGTAAAAATCGCTAGGCTTAAAAAAGGCTTGACACAAGAGCAATTAGCAGAATTGATGAATATTCATCTAACTTATATTGCACGCATAGAAACCGGTAAAATAAATATGTCGTTGGGCAAAATTTTGGAACTTGCAGATACCCTAAATATCGACATAAACAAATTGTTGTTTATTGAGTATTAATCCAGTTTTTATTCTTTCAAAATATCAGCATATTTTTGCAAATCATTCAAAAGTGGAGAATATTTTTCATTCAATTCTGCTCTGGTTCGGTCTTTGTCGTCGCTTTGATTGACTTTCATATCAATTTTAGCTTTTAGAGCTTGTTTTAATAATTCAGGAATATTCAAAGCCGTTGGGTTTTCACTGGCTAAATTTTCGTAATATTTATCAAGAAAATCAGGTGAAATTCTTTCTTTCCAGTTTTCTTTCCTATCGCTGCCACCAATATTATATGTCATATCAGTAATTCCCAAAATATCCGCAAAAGATATTTGGAATTTTGGGGTAGTCATAAGTTCTGCAAATTTCGCTCTTACTAAATCTCTGTCGTTAGTGTTAAGTTTGTCTTTAAGTTCGTTTCTGATATCAGAGATGTTTTGTCGGCCGTCGTCAATATTCAAATATCCTGCCAAATAGTTTGTATCCCACGCAGGATCACTTTTTGTGTATTTGAAAGCATTCAAACCTTCTCTATCAGGGTAATTCATTGCAGGAATATTATCGTGTGAGCCGATTAGATACCAATCGCCTTTTCTTGTTGTTTTTAAAGCTTCTTGCGCACGTGTCCAGTCAAGGTTTATGATTTTTGGTAGGTTTAATTGTTTTTCGTAAATTTCTTTAAATCTCGGCGGATATGTGCATAAATCTTCCCACACAGGCATGTCCGGTTTTATGTTGTGTTCTTTAGTCAATAATTTTGGGTAATCCCAATATTTGTCGTATTCTTTGCCGTTTTTGTCTGTAAGTTCGGAGATATATTTTTCTAAATTACTGTTTTTGTTGTTATTGTTTGAAAATTCTTCGTTTGATGCGTTTTTCGCTAAAAGATAAGGTTCTATCAAGCCCATTGCGTGGTCAATTCGGATATTTTCGTTAAATTCAAGCGCAAAATTTATCTTTTCTTTCAAAAATTCTCCGCCGATATTCAATTCGTATTTGTCGTTTTTAAATATTTTTTTAGGGTCAATTACCGGAATATGCCATCTTTGCGATCTTCCGTTGTATTCTCTTGCACCCATTTCCCAATCTTTTAAGAAAGCATCTTTGTAACGCCACATATCCATTTGAGAGCAGCCGACAAGTAAGTCATTAAAGTATTTGAAACCTTGTTTTTCACGCCATTCTTTGTTTTCTTTAATTTGTTTTGTCGCTAAAAACTGTTCAAATTTGTGTTGTTCAATTTCGTTTTTGTTGGCTTTTTTAATACTATTATATCGTTCAATAGCGTCGATATCGCCTTCATTTAAGTCTGAAATCAGGTTTTTATCTTGTTCATTGTTCCAATCGTCGATTTTGTCAGTGTTGTAGTGTCTTGCTAATACCTTAAAAACGCCTTCATCTGTCAATCTTTTGTTGTTGCGAGAAAGGAAATTGTTATATTCTTTTTGCAAAGCAAGAGCTTGCGGTTGACCTTTGGCAACATTTGTTTTGAAATTGTTGAAACTTTCTGAAAGTGCCGTGTCATAAGTTTTTGAAGCTTCTTCAAAGTTACTCATTTCGTAGTTTTTGTCGGTATTTTTTATAGGTTGAGTAACTGAATTGTATGTTTCTTTTGACAAAATTTTTCCATACTTATCAGTTGTCAAATCTTCCAAATCAATAAACAATCTGTTTTTTGCAAATGCAGAAGAATTGTAAGGAGAAGGTTTGATTTCTCCGTCTTTAAATTCAAGTTCTCCTCCAGGTCCTAATTGGTTGCCATTAAAGCCATACAGGGACAAAAATTTGACATATTCTCTAGCGGCTTTCCCATAAGGACTGCCTATATAAGTGTTTCTGTCAATTGCCGGAAAACAAGAGCCATGCGTAATTGCAACTCTATCCGTAACTCCGATTGCATCATAAGCTTTATTACAAGCTGATTTTAAGCCACTTTCTTCTTCCGGTCGAGGCTTTCTTGTAAACTGTATTTGATTGTTTATCCCTAACACGCGCATGATGTTTTTTCTAAAACTTGTGAAAAAATTTTTTTGCTAATCTGATTTTAAATTTCTGCAATAATATCAACTTGTGCGTTGCAACCAACTTCTTCTCTTGCCAAAACAACGATATTATTAATATAATTGCTTAAAAGCGTGAAAATTAGATGTCTTAACTCTAACGGCACGAAAAGTTTTGGTTCGTCAATTTCTAATTGTTTTGTTTGTTTGATGATTTTGTCTGCCAATTTTTCGGCAAAGCCAGCATCAATTCTAATTATAGCATCTTCGCCTTCGTCAAAATTCGGTGTTAATTTATCAAGAGTTTTTTCTGAAATTTCGAACGCTGAAATAACTCCGTCTTCGTTTTTGTATTTGTCACAAATTTGGCGAGATAATGTCAATCTTATTTTCTTAATCAAGTCTGATTTTGTGCTATCTTCTGCAAAATCGTTGATTTTTTCAAAGATGTATGTGATATCTTTAATCGAAATTTCTTCTCTAATCAAATTTGTTAAAATAAATCTCAAGTCAGAAAGTGAGATGAAGTCAGGAATTACGTTTGTAACCAAAAATTCGTTTGTTTTGCTCACTACATCAATGTATTTGTCTAATTCTGCATAATCAAGCAAATCTTCAACATATTTGATAGCGCAAAATTCCAGTGCTTTGGCAATATATTCAGAGCCGGAAATTCCGTTTTGCCAAAAATCTTTTGTTTTGTCTTTTTCAATCCAAATAACTTTTCTACCTGTAATTTTGTCTATAGTAGAAATTGAATCTTTTATTTTCTTTTCTAAATGCAATTCGTCAGTGTAAAACATCAAGAAATTCGGATAAACTGTTGATTTAAAAACATCTATCCCTCTGATTTTTATTGAAAATTCGTAAGGGTTTAAGTCTTCGTCATCTTGAAAAACTATTTTTGGAATAACATAACCAAGATTTTCGGTTAATTTCAATCTTGTTTTAACAGTTTCTGCAACGAGTTCTTCCTCATCAATTTCGCTATCAGGATCAATGTAACCCAAAATTTCTTCACTCAAGTGAATAGACAATTTTTCTTCTTTCAATTTTGAATACATTGCATCCGGAGAAGTTGCCTTTGCAAGCTGGATTTTCAAATCTTCCAACTCTTTTAAGCCGGCAGAAATCTTATCATTAAGTTTTTTTCTACTTACAGATGCCGGAGCTTCGCCATCAAGTTCTTTTTTTACTTTTGCAATTTTAGCTTTTTGATCCTTAATTTTGCTTTGAATATCAAGGCAAATTTCATACGGAGATTGTTCTGTAGAAAGCATTTTCTCCATTTGACTTTTAAAGGTTGAAATGTTTATTGTATCTGCGTTAATCTCATTTGTGGAGGTATCTGATTCTCGCATAAAAATGCAGTTGCACAAAATTTGACCATCTTCGCCTTCAACTTCTTGCATACTATACAATTCCCAATTGTTCATAGACATTTCGTTCAAAAGGTTTTGAAGTTCTTGAGTATTGTCGCTTGCACAAGTTTTTATTACATACTGCATTTTTTTGTTAAACATTAAATTGCTCCTTATTTTTTGTCGTTTTCAATAAGAATTTTCAAAGCTTCAATAGCTGTCTTGATAGCCATATCTGTATCATGAACGACAGGATTTTCCAATCCCAACTTTTCTCTTTCCTGATTGGCTACTGTTAAAAATACAGAACCTACTCTAACTCTCAAAAAGCTACCAACAATAAATAATGCTGCGGATTCCATTTCGGATGCCAAACATCCCATTTTCTTCCAAGCTTCCCATTTGTTGAGTAGTTCATAGTTTACAGGCATTTTTTCAGGACTGTGTTGTCCGTAAAAAGAGTCTTTACATTGAACAACTCCGGTATGATACTCATGACCTAAGTTTTTTGCAGCCTGAACAAGAGAATTTATTACATCTAAATTTGCAACTGCCGGAAATTCAATCGGTGCATATTCTTTAGTTGTACCTTCCATACGGATTGCGCCTGTTGCAATAACAATATCGCCACCTTTTACATCAACATCCATTCCACCGCAAGTTCCAACTCTTATAAAGGTTTTAGCCCCTACGTTAACAAGTTCTTCCAATGCAATAGATGCTGAAGGTCCGCCAATACCGGTAGAAGTTACACTAACCTTAACTCCGTTTAGGTATCCTGTGTAAGTTGTGTATTCTCGTCTGTCTGCAACTAATTTTGCATCATCAAAATATGCAGCAATTTTGGCACAACGTTTAGGATCTCCAGGTAGAATTACGTATTCGCCCACATCTCCAACGTTTAAACCGATGTGGTATTGTTCTCCATGTTCAGAATATTTCATGATTTCTCCTTAAATACTAAAACTGACTGCTTTTCAATTTTTGGATAACCAAATCAGAAATATCAACACCGCCAACAAAAATTACTCTGTAATCAACGATTGCATCAAGTTTTTGTTCTACAAGAACTTGTTTTGTTGCAGCTTGAATTTTGTTGTAAACTTGTTCTTCTTTGTCAGATTTCAAACGCATATAAGCATCTTGTTTTAGTTTAAATTCTCTTGCAGTTTGATCTTCAAAGTTTTGTTTTTTCAATGGAGTATCAAGAGCTTTGTATTGTTTTTCTTTGTCAACCATGTATTGTTGCATTTCCAAAGCTTTTGCATCAATTTCTTTTACTGCTTGTTGAGCAAAAGGAAAGCTGTCTTGTACTTTTTGGTAATCAATATATCCAACGCCTGCTGCGTTTGCTTGATTGCCTAATGTAATAAATAAACCGGCAGTCATTAATAAAGCTGCTAATTTTAAGTTTTTCATTTTATACCTCCATTAGATTAATACATTATATCGCCTACACCGAAAGTGAAGTAACCGTTTTTGTTACCGTTACTACCCGGATTTGTAAGCGGAATACCGTAATCGATAGACAAAGGTCCCATTCCCGGTACATATAGTTTTAAACCAACACCGGCAGATACTGCATAAAGCGGTCTGTCGTAGATTTTATCCGTAATTGATGGGTTGAAGATTTTACCGGCATCAGCCCAAACAGTAAATCTCAAGTTGTTTAAGAAATTAATTCTTGTTCTGTCAAGGAACGGAATTGGTGTCGCAAATTCTGCACTACCCATAATGAATGCGTCGCCTGTACCAACACCACTCATTTTGAAACCTCTGATAGTGTAAGGACCACCTAAACGGTATGCCATAACTTCCGGCATGTTATCACCGTGAATTTTTCCGCCACCTTTAGCCGTGAATGATAAAGATGATTTCTTCCCAACCGGAACATATTGTTTAACCATACCGGTTAACTTACCGTGAGTTTTGTCAAAATCAAGAATTCCAAATTCTTCATCAAATCTCAAGCTTGCCATTGTACCTTTTCTGGTAACTGTTGCGCTATCTCTTGTGTCATACAAAAGAGCAGGACTTAAAGATAAGAACAAACCGCCATCAAGTTGTCTTGCACGTTCTGAAATCGGAATATTATATCTAGAATACAAACTTGCGATTTTACCTGCATCACCTTCAGATACATCAATATTTTCAAGTCCTAAAGAGAAAGTTCCTGTTACATGTTTGTTGAATTTCATTCTATGCGCAACAGTTGCTTCAGCACCAATTCTTCTTTCAATAGCAAGTGGAACTTGGTAAGAACCGAAATCCCTGTAGAAAATCTTACTCATCAAAGATGTATCGGCGTTATAAAAATATGGTTTGAAATAACTCAATTCAGCCTGCAAGTTCATACGGCGTTTGATAGATGAGTCGTTTAAGATTACACCAGTACCAGCAATACCGTTAAGGGAAATTCTTTCGTTTCTTCCCATAAAGTTGTTATCTGCAATTCCGACAGACCCGAATACACCGGTTACAGAGTCGATACCACCACCAACTGAAATACTTGCTGTTCTTTGTTCTTCAATATTAATTGTAATATCGTACTTGTCAGGATCGTCAGTCGGTTCGATTTCTCTTGTTACGTCTTTGAATGCTTGTGTTGCATAAAGCCTTACCAAATCTTCTTTTAACAAGTTTTCATTATAAACTTGTCCGGGTTCAGTCAAAACATTTCTTTCGATAACGTAATCTTTTGTTTTTTCGTTACCGGAAATCAAAATTCTGTTGATTGTTCCTTCTTTGATATCAATGTTTACTGTTCCATCTGGATCGTCAGAAACTGAATCAATTCTTGCTAAAATATAACCTTTTGAACTGTAGCAATCTTGAATTTTTGCAATCGCATTGTTTAGTTCAGAGATATTTTGCGGCTTACCTTTCATCGGAAGAAGGTAGGATAAAATTTCGTCAGTAGAAATTACGGTATTTCCTTCAATAGTAAAATCTGTTACGGGAGCGTTTTCTGTTACAACAATTTTTAAAGTGATAGTGCCGTCAGAATTGTTCACAGGGATTGCACGCATGTTTTCTGTAAAATATCCCATTTCGTAGATAGCTTTAAGGTCACGTTGCACAAGTTCTCTGCTATATGTATCTCCGGCTTGAAGTTTCATTTGTTGCAAAATTAGAGATTTGTCAATAACGTTGTTCCCAACAAATTCAATGTTTTTAATTTTTCTTTTTTCTGAAGTGTTTGCAGTAGTGCTTACTGCTGCAGAAGTTGTAGGAGTTTCGTCAAAAGAAGTTTGCGTAGCAGTAGGTGTTTGAAGGTCATGTACTTCCGTATCATTTGCGCCACCCCAGAAATTCCCACGTGCAGCACATT
>CALEJY010000222.1 GCA_937898445.1 uncultured Candidatus Melainabacteria bacterium
CTCCCGAATTTCTAAGTTCGTCACAACTCACTAAGAAATTCAACCCTCAGCACAAGGCAGACAGGGTCACACGCATCGCACAGCTCTGCGGTTCCCTTTGTCTCACAAAGAGAGAGGGTAATAATTTTACCGGTAAGATTTACTCACCATTCACTTATCTTAACGATATGGACTTTTCACTCAAGCGACCTGCTTTCACATTAGCAGAAGTCTTAATCACTCTCGGAATAATCGGAGTAGTTGCGGCTATGACTATGCCGTCATTGATTACAAATTATAGAAAGAAACAAACAGTTGTTCAGTTGAAAAAAGTATATTCCGAACTGTCACAAGCTGCTCAAATGAGTGTCATACAAAATGGCGATATGAGGGATTGGAACTATGCTTTGACTGGTGAAGAATTTTTTAATACATATTTAGGGAATTTTGTTAAAATGAGTTCTCAGAGCGTAGAAGATGCCAAAAAAGCTGGTGTTGTTTACAAAAGAGCTTCAGGAGAAGAAGAAGTTTCATTTACCAATCTATACAACTCAGGCAAAATTTTTACACTTGCTTCTGGTTCTCAAATTATAATGGATACATTGTCAAGTTTGACTACTACAAGACAAACTATTTTGGTGGATTTAAACGGATTTAAAAAGCCAAATAAACTTGGAGTTGATGTTTTTACTTTTAGTGTAACACATAATGGGGTGCAAACATATAAGTGGGATGATGGTGAAACCGTCGATGTTACACGAGATAGAGAAACTTTGCATAATGGACCTAGCAAACATAATTATCAATGCAATAATAGTGGCAGGGGATTTTGGTGTGCTGCTATGATTGAAAAAGACGGTTGGAAAATTAACAAAGATTATCCTTGGTAGTAATAAAATAAAAATGTTTACGATTGCAATATTTGAATAAAAACAACAACAGACCGCTTTTTCAAGCGGTCTGTTTATTAATCCTTTTTGTTTAAAATCTGTGTTTGTAACTTGATTAGAAAGTTGTTGCAGGTTTCTTTTGAGCAGTAGCACCAGGAATTGATTGCCAATTTGCTGCCATAATTTTCTTGAATGATTTCAATGCTGTATCTTCAAGTTCACCTAGTTCTTCAGCTTCCATAATCAATTCTCTCAATGGAAGTAATGCTCTTTGATCTCTAAGTACACCTAAAGCAGCAGCAGCACCGGCTCTAACCAATTCATTTTCTTCACGGTTTTTCATTACATCAATCAATGCAGGAACTGCTTTTGTATCATTCAATTTGCCCAATGAAGTTACTGCGTAAATTCTTACGTTAACCCATTCGTCATACAACATATTAATAACTTTATCAACAGCTTTTTTGTTTCCGATTTCACCCAAAGCACGAGTTGCATCGCATCTTACGTTAACTTTTTCGTGATCTAATGATGCAATCAAAGCATCTGTTGCAACATCACCAATTTCAATCAAAGCATCTGTTGCAGTGATACAAACTTGAGGGTTTTCATCATTTAGTGCTTCAACAAGAGGTTCAACAACAATTTCGCCACCCAAACGACCTAATGCACGAGCTGCACGAACTCTTACATCAACGTTTCTGTCTTCACGTAAAGATTCAATCAAATGTACTGTAGCTTTTGAATCGCCAAGTTCACCCAATGCACGAGCTGCATACAATCTTACTGATCCGTTTTTATCATGTTTTAATACATCAATTAATGGTTCAACTGCTTTTGAATCGCCCATTTCGCCAAGAACACGAGCTGCATTATATCTAACTTTTTCAGAATTGCTTGTTTTAAGATCTGTCAATAATTCTTCAAAAGATTTTTTAACTTGTTTTTTCTTGCTGTTCACACTAATTGTCATTAAGTTTTTCCTCCAACACAATATTTTAAACTTTCTACACGTTACTTATTTATAAAAAATTTCGAGATTAAAATATTGCCTTTTTTACCTACTTATATTAATTTTTATTAACATTCTTTTTGTTTTCGTAAAATGTGCAGTCACGGGTTAAATTTTTTCTTTAAGGGTAAAACTCACACTTTATATTTTTAATATAACATATTTTCTATTCTTTGTCTTAATTTGGTGCAAAAAACATGCAAAAACAGTGTTTTGTTTTTTTAACAATTAGTGTCTTTCAATTATAATAATACTATTTTTGTAACAAAAATTTATAATTATTACTCACCATAGATAGTAATAATAAACTCACTACCCTTACCAACCTCACTATTTACAGTAATTTTCCCCTTATGCTTTTCAATAATCTTTGAACAAATAGCCAAACCAAGCCCAGTTCCAACCCCAACTCCTTTCGTTGTAAAACCTGCTGAAAATATCTTGTTGAGCTGATTTTGAGGTATTCCCTTCCCTGTATCTTTTATCTTTACTATGAGGCTTTTATCTTTATATTCAGTTGTAATCGTAATAGTTCCTTTACCGTCAATTGCCTGACATGCGTTAACCAAAATGTTTGTGAACACCTGATTTAGCATGTTCGGAAAACATTTAATAACGGGGATTTCGCCGTAGTTTTTTACAACCTCAATTCTGTTTTTTGTTTCGTGCCTGATTAATTCCAAAGTTAAATCGAGTTCTTTATTAATATCAGCCTCTTGAAGTTCCGCTTCATCAAGTCGAACAAATTTTTTCAATGACGTAACAATATTGCTGATGCGATTTACTGCCTCTTTATCAATCTCATTTATGTCAGTCAACATCTCTTTTAAATCGGTGTCTTCTATTGAGCCAAGCAACTTTGCGACTATTCCATTATTTGATTTTATTGAAGCAACCGGAGTATTAATTTCGTGCGCAACACCTGCAACAAGTTGACCTAATGATGCCATTTTTTCAGAATTTATCAATTGAATTTGCGTTTCTTTCAATTCCTTCATCGCACTTTTCAGTTCTTTAACCGTTTGAACATTCTTCTGATAAAGCTCTGCACGAGTAATTGCGTTGGATAGTTGAGAAGAAATCGCATCAAGAATTTCTATTTCTTCCGTCAATTCTCGTTTTTGATAACTAAGCAAAACTATTACGCCCATTAGGTTTTGCATGTGATGCACAGGTATAATTATTCTCAAAACAGGTTCTTTAAAAGGTTTCGCCCCAATATATTCAATAATAGAATTAGATATCGCAATCTCTTTATTATCAATAGTTTCCAATGTTTTTTCGTCAAAAATTATTGACGTATTTGTTTTAGATTTTTTCTCACCATAAACTTCTTCAATCTCAAATTTTCCATTATTTGCTTTTGCGTAATAAGCTTTGTATGCACTAAACATTATCGCAAGTTCTTTCAATGCGGATTGAAGAATTTGTGAGATATCAATACTTTCTCTAATATTGTTGGAAACCTTGTTTATGAGCGCAATTCGAATTGCTTGACTTTGCGCTTTTTGTTTAATTTTTTGCAAATCTTCGTTTTCTTCAACCAAATTATTAATCTTTTCGGTCAACTTTTTATTTTCTTCATAAATGTCTTCAAGCTTGTTTTGCGCACTCACATCAGTAAAGAAAATTATTGTATAATCTCCTTTTTTAATCGCCTGCAAGTCGTAATAATAAATTCGATTTAATTCTGATTGATACGAAATTCTTGCAAAAAAATCCTCTTTTGAAATCACTGCATGATAGATGGGAGAATAGATTTCAATATTTTCAGAGTTTAGCGGACATATGTTAAAACTTGAATGGTGAGAGAGTTTTTTTATGTTCGTAAAATCTTTAAACCACCTTTTGAAAGTGTGGTTTCGATATACAACCTCGTGTTTTTTATTCAAAATTATTACAGCATCCCTAAACTGCCTGAAAAAATCAAACTTCTTCATGCTAACTATTA
This sequence comes from uncultured Candidatus Melainabacteria bacterium, assembly GCA_937898445.1. Classification (GTDB taxonomy): domain Bacteria; phylum Cyanobacteriota; class Vampirovibrionia; order Gastranaerophilales; family Gastranaerophilaceae; genus Stercorousia. The sequence goes on from CALEJY010000222.1 coordinate 3,833, forward strand.
TATTTCATTTTAAAAAACTAGGCAATTTGTAAAACATGTTCCAATATATTGGTGTGGAAAATTTTTAGGAGGAAACATGCTACAATTTATGAAACTGGGGAACATTATAAAAGAAATCCGTCAAAAAAGAGGAATTGATGAAAAAACAATGGCAAAACAAATAAATGTTTCTGTCAGCCGATATCGAGAAATTGAAAACGGAAATGCAATTTATAATTTTTCTACGCTCATAAAAATTGCCGATGCGTTAGAAATTGATTTGCCTGAAATCTTTAACAAATGGTAGTTTTACAAAATCAATTTAAAACTCAACGTTTCGACGATTGTTTGAATATTGATGTTCAAACGATTTTCTTGTTTCGCTTTTTCAATCGCTTTCAAATCAGCAATTAGTCTGACTTTCAAAGCTAAATTGTCAATATTCGCTTTTAAAAGAAATTCAATATAGTTCTGCATTTGAGTAAAAACAATTTGCGGATCAATCATTTTTGCCAAATCTAAAATTTTATCATTAAAATCCAAAACTTCGTTTCTTTCTAACTCCAAATATCCATCCATTGCATCTTTTACAAACTCAAAATCTCTGTCCTCATCCTGCATAGACGGAACATAAAAACATTGCGCACGAGAAACAACAGTTGTAATCATATCTGATTTGTCTTTTGTCAAAAAGAAAAATGTTGTATTTGAAGGAGGTTCTTCAAAAGTTTTCAATAAAGCATTTGCCGCATCAGCTTGAAAATTAAGTTGGTTCAAACCCGCAACATTACCTTCTTTATCTTTGTCACAGAAGATTAAAACCCTGTGATAATCAGAAGTTACAAGCAAATCATTTTTAATCATTCTTGCTTGATCAATAGAAATAACTGTTTTTGAACTGTCATCTGATGGTTTGTTATCGACTTTAGAAATCGTCAAAACTGCAGGATGATTATTTTCCCTAATCCATCGACAATTCAAACATTGGCAATCAGGAGTGTGATCTCCGGTACAGTTTAGCATTCTGGCAACTTCCAAAGCCAAATCGTACTGAGCCTGAATATCCGAACCATAAAACAATATACAGTGCGCAATATTTTTGCCGGTAGAATTTATGCCGTTATTAAAATATTTCATTAAAAATGGATATTTCTCGTTAATTTCTGAAAAGTGCATTTTCTACCTCTTTTTCAACATCTAACGCAAGTCCGGCTTTTATGCGATATTCTGCCTCTGTCAAATTTTCTTTCAATTTAACCAAATCTTTTAAATTGTTTTTTTTGAGTTTTTGCAACGTTAATTTTACAACATACTCATGCATTCCAGTCATCCTTGAAAGCTCCATAAGAGAAGAACTTTGCGCTCTTGCCTTCAATATAATCCAACGACGGAGCATAGTCTGCAATGTCGACAGAATTTCCAAAGGATACCTTGTATCAAGGAGTTTTCTATATTCCAAAAGAGCTTTGTCTTTTTCGTTTTCCATAAGAAAATCTGAAAATGCGAACAAATCTTCATTAGAAATACAAATTTCTTTAACCATATCGGCAGTAACAATATCTTTTGGATAGGCAAAAAGTTTGAGTTTAGCTAATTCACCATCAATTTGCCTAAGATTATTTCCGATTTGTGAAATTATTGCAGTTAGTGCATTTCTATCAAGTTTAATTCCTTTTGACTTGCCTTGTTTAGTAATCCAACCTTCAAGTTCGGCAGTTTTGTATGTCGGGATAAGCGGACATTCTTTTGCGTTATGTTTTTTTAATATTTTGAACAACTTTTTGCGTGCATCAATCTTTTTACCTTCGTTTCTAGGAAGTTGTGCAACAAATACAATATCAAGGTTTTCGTTATTATTTTCTAAAGCTTCTTCAATTTCTTTGAGTTCTTTTTCGTCTAAAGTTTTTGAAAAATAATCAAGGCAATTTATAACAATAAGCATTTTCCCAAACATCATAGGTTGTGAGCGTAAAATTGAAATTAGGTCTGGGAATTTTGGACAGTCATAGGTTTTGAAAGACATTTCAAGAAAGTTCTTATCAAGCCCCTTCTTGAGTTTTTCAACCTCTTGCTCAATATTGTAATCTTCTTCACCATAGAAAAAATATACTGCCATATTATTATTATATTATAAATAAAAGTATTTAAACCAAAACACAATTATCAACACTTATTTAAAATAATATTCAATCTCGGTTGATAAATCCAATTTTTTTGCATTTGGTTTAAAAATTTTGGTTTTTAATCCCATTTTTGCTAATCTGTATTTCAAGCTTACGGCAAGAACTCCCAAACCATATTTGCATGAGCGCATAAAGTTTATAGAAGATGCCTCTTTGAAATACTTTGTCGGACAAGAAACTTCACCGATTTTGAAATTATTATAAAATAACAATGCAATCATCTCATTATCAAAAATAAAATCGTCATCACATTCCGCCAAAGGCAATTTTTCCAAAACCTCTCTTGTAAAACCTCTAAACCCTGTGTGATATTCAGTTAATTTTTCTCCTGTAAAAAAGTTTTCAAACGCAGTCAAAAATTTGTTTGAAATAAACTTATACATTGGCATTCCACCTTTTAATGCGGAATTTCCGAGCATTCTTGATGCCAAAACCGCATCATATTGACCAAATGCCATCATACAAACTATTGCCGGAATAAGTTTCGGCGTATATTGATAATCAGGATGTAACATTACAACAATATCTGCACCAGCCTTCAACGCCGCCTTATAACAAGATTTTTGGTTTCCGCCATAACCCTTGTTTTCTTTATGAACAATTGTTGTAATATTTAATTCTTTAGAAACAAGTTTTGTATTATCTTGCGAATTGTCATCAACAAGAATTACCTCGTCAACAAAATCCTTATAAATTTCATCATAAGTCTGTTTCAAAGTCTTTTCTGCATTATATGCAGGCATTATTATAACTACTTTTTTATTATTAATCATATTTTAATTATAAACCAAAAACCAAATAAAAAAAGGACACCTCATTTGGTATCCTTTTTCAATTTTTTAATACATTATTTAAAGTTACTCAGCATCTTCAACTTTAGCTTCAGTTCTGATAGAAGCTTTGTCTGAACCTACACTTTTATCTTTAAATTTTTGTACTTGTCTTGCTAATTTGTCAGCCAATAAGTCGATGCTTTCATACATAGAATCAGCAGCTTCTTCACAACGAACTACACCTGTAGCCATTTTACAGCTAACTTCTGCAACGTGTTTGCCGGAAGCTGATGGGTTTTTGATAACTGAAAGCACTACATCAATACCTTGAATTTGGTCATAATGTGTAGCAACTTTGCCTACTTTTTCTTTCACATAAGCTTTGATAGCGTCAGTGATTTCAATGTTTCTTCCGTTTACATAAATGTGCATGTTGAACCTCCATATAACATACTGCTTGTATATTATAACACATACAACTT
>CALEJY010000223.1 GCA_937898445.1 uncultured Candidatus Melainabacteria bacterium
TGAATTTAACTTCATCAGCCCCATCCAAACCTAAATATTTAGCATACCAAAGATGTTGAAATACCGCATGAGCTGAAAAATTTACACTCGGAATAGGGTCAATCTGTTCATTTCCACCAAAACTAGAAAATTCTCTACCATTTTTCAAACAAATTCTACGTTTTGCTCCGCATAATTTCATCCAAATCATACTTTTGAACATCATTTGAGTGTCAATTGCGATATCAAAATGTTCTTGTCTGATTTTTTTCAAAATACTCAAAAATTCACCGAAATTTTTAATCGAAAATCCATCTTTTTTCCATCTCTGCAATGGAATTAGAATAGCGTTTTTAACCGCCGGATTGTCTTTTACAACATCTATTCCTTTTTCAGAAACCAACCACGTAACTTCAAACCCGTTTTTTTGCAAAACATTTGCAAGCGGAATATTAAAAATTACATCTCCAAGAGAAGAAAGCCTTACTAACATTATTTTTTTCATTAAATATCTCCTCTCTCATCTAAAAACGCTGCTCCGATAACTCCCGAATAATCGCCTAAAATAGCTTTACTAAACCTAATTTTTTCAGACGGAACAGGCAATGATTTTGATTTCGCTTTTTTAATCGTTTGTTTATAAAAATAATCAACTGCCTCAATCAATCCACCACCAAGAATTATTAATTCAGGGTTTATCAAATTAATTACACTTGCAAGACCGCCTGAAAGATACTCTGATGCCTCCGAAACACATTGTGTTACAAGCTCATCTTCTCTTTCAATAGATTTTCTAATCATACTGGAAGTTATCGATTTCTCTTCTTCCAAATACTCTGAAATACAAGATTTTCTGCCTTTTTTCAAAGCTCCTTCAATTCTTGTTTCTATTGCGCTACGAGAAGCATAAGCCTCCAAACACCCATGCGCTCCGCAAGCACAAGGGCGACCGTTCAAATCTACGATTATATGTCCGAGTTCTCCGGCAGTTCCTGTTGCTCCATAAATTATATGTCCGTTTTTAACTATAGCAGAACCAATTCCTGTCCCGACAAAAACGCAAGCAAAGTCATCACAACCTTTTCCGGCTCCGAACTTTTGTTCACCAATTGTCGCAACTTCAACATCATTCCCGACAAAAACCGGAACATTGAATTTATCTTGCAAAATTTCTTTTAAATTCAAATTGAAACAATCTAAATTCGGCGCACCAATTATAATTCCATTTTTTCTATCAATTTGCCCCGCAGAACCAATACCGATAGAATTAATCTCCGCAAAAGATTTTCCGCTTTCCTCAAGCAGTTCTTCCACACCCTCAACCATTTTTCTAACAATGTTTTCAGGTCCTTTTTCTTTTTTAGTCTTTTTTTTGATATGGCTGACTACTTTTCCGCTCTCTTTCTCAACT
>CALEJY010000224.1 GCA_937898445.1 uncultured Candidatus Melainabacteria bacterium
ATTGAGTAATTTCCATACCATCAAGCCAAACTTCCCAACCTACACCGGCAGCACCAAGTGTTGGAGATTCCCAGTTATCTTCGACAAATCGAACATCATGCTCTTTAAGGTCAATTCCCATAGCTTCCAAACTTTTCAAATAAAGTTCTTGAGCGTTATCAGGAGATGGTTTCAAGATAACTTGAAATTGATAATAATGTCCCAATCTGTTAGGGTTTTCACCATATCTTGCATCAGTCGGTCTTCTGCAAGGTTCAATCATAGCTGTGTGCCAAGGTTCAGGTCCTAATGAACGCAAGAAAGTTGCAGGGTTCATAGTAGATGCACCTTTTTCGATATCATAAGGTTGTTGAATTATACAACCGTAATCCGACCAAAATTTTTGTAAATTAAAGACTAGTTCTTGAAAATTTAATGCCATAACATATTCCAATATATTGTACTAATTACACTTATTTGTACGCATAAAAATTTCTATTTTATAACGTGCTTATCCATGCTACGACGAACATAGCAATATTGCAAATTTTATGTTAAAAATAATTAAGGCAAGAATTTATACAAAGGAGAATATATGGCTGATAAAATTATAATATTTTCGGGCAAACAATATGCAGGGAAAGATACTGCCGCTAAAATCATGCTTGATAAAATGACAGATTACAGAAGATGTGCAATGGGAGATATTATTAAATTAGAATATGGTAAAAGCCATAATTTACGGCGCACAAAAAGGTTTGACCTATGACGAAATTGAGAAAAACAAAGCCAAATATCGACCTGATTTAATAGTTTTGGGCAATTGGGGAAGGGATCAAGATCCTGATTATTGGTTGAAGAAAATCATTGAACAAAAAGGAAACATTATAGTTACAGACGTTAGAGTTCCACATGAATATGAAGTTTTCAAAAACGCCGGAGCTATTACGATAAGAGTAGAAGCAAGCAGAGAAACTCGTTCCCAAAGAGGACAACTTGTCGGAGAAAACGACATCACAGAAGTCGGATTAGATAACGAAAAGAATTGGGATTACATAATCGACAACAACTCAACCTACGAACATCTAAAATCGCAAGTTGAAAAGATTATAGATGAGATTAAATAGGAGTAAAACAATGACTAATATAAAATTCAACGATTATTTATATGACAACCTTAAAGCCCCAGAATATCAAAGAAAATGGTTAAGACAAGCAGTTGTCGAATATATCAACAATGGTAATTATGAACAAATTTTTTCTGACTTAGAAGATGTAATAAAGGCAAATACAACAATTACAGAATACGCACAAAAAGTTAATATGGATAGGGTACAACTAACAAAAATATTACGAGGAAAAACTAAAGCTCCTAATCTTGCAACAATAAACCGTATCATATCTGGTTTAGGATTAAATTACGAACTCAAATGTGAAATAACATTACAACCAAAATCTGCATAACTAAAATAAAAAAAAGCACTCTTTTGTGAGAGCGCTAAATACTATTCATAAAAATTAAAAATAAAACTAAACTAGACCATTCCTTCTTTTACGGCTTTTACAGCTGCTTGCACTCTATCATTTACACACATTTTTTGCAAAATAGAGCAAACATGAGCTTTTGCCGTATGGACACTTACTATCAATTCTTTTGCAATTTCAGTATTGCTTTTACCAGAAACAAGATGTTTTAGAACTTCAAATTCTCTTTCTGTTAAAGGTACACAACCGTCTGCATGAGATTTATTTGGAAGTATTCCAACATTATCAACCTTTGGCAAAGAATTTAATGTCATTTGTGCAACCATAGGATCAATCCAACAAACACCTGTAGAAACATCTCTTACAACATCGGCAAGTTTGTTAGGGTCAATATCTTTTAAACAATAAGCACTAGCACCAGATGTTAAAGCTGCCAAAACTTCTTCACTTCTATCATGAGATGTCAAGGCAATAATTTTTGATTCAAAGTGCATTTCCTTACACTTAACCATAGCTTCAATACCGTTCATGCCCGGAAGACCTAAGTCCATCAAAATTACATCCGGCTTATATCTTTCTATTAATTTAAGACCTTCAATTGCATCTTCTGCTTCCGCAACCACATTAATATCTTTATTTGCATTCAACGCGCATCTCAAGCCAACTCTTGTCAGTTTAAAATCTTCTACAATAATTACACTAATTGGCTTTTTCTCTGTTTCTTCTGCGTTTTGCATCATCTTAGAACCCCGCTTTCGTAAATAATTGTTCTGCTTTTTACTAACACAATTATATTTAAGGACAATAACTTTTATTAATCCATTACCCAACAGGATAATATTGAGGTTTTTAAACAAATTTTTATTTATTTTTTATTATGCTATAATGTTTACACACATGATATAGGGAGAGTGTAAAATGTTAGAATTTCTTTTCGGGAAAAAAGATAACTCAGTTGCTATTGATGAAAAAATCAATGAAATATACAGTGCATTAAAAAAAGCTTATCCATCAGAAAATATCTCTGATGAAAGAAAAGCTGAATTAGAAAAATTAATCAAAGAAAACGGATATCTGCCATATCCATATATAAAAGCATTGGAAGAACTTACCCCAGAAGAAATTCTATTCGGTTTGGAAATAAAATGGCAAGATAACAAAGTTTTTTCTGACGGGAAATTCACTTTTGCGAATAACAAAGTAAGTGTCCTTGCAAGAAACGGAATTAAAAACTCTGCTTGGATGCAAAAAGAAGGACATGACATCAAATTAATAAACCTTGCAGGATTAGGCGACGGCAACAAAACTAAAGAAACAGGCAAGTTTATCGATTGGTTAAGACAATTATTAATTCTTCCGACAGGGAATTTAGACAACGGAATTTTTAACACAACAATTTATCTAATTCCGTTCCACCCAAGAGAATTTGGTTGTGCATATTTGCCAAAAAGTTCCGAAATCAGCGAAAAACTTTTTGACGAAAATATTGAAAAAATCACCGGCATGGATGCTAAAGAACAGGTTAAGACATTTATTACATTATCTCAACTTGCAGGTCATCCGGTAATTTACGATATTTTGCCACAGACAGGAAGATTTTCAAAAGCTGTTCTTGCAAACCCAGAAATCGCAAGATGGTTTGATATCAGTTTCTTAAACAAAGAACTTGAAGCAAATATTGAAAGAATTGCAAAAAACATGCCTGAATCCTTTGAAGAAGAAGATATTGAATTAGTAAAAAATATATATAAGGATTCTCAAAACGGCTCATCCGGTGATTTGAGTTCTCATTTCAAAAACATTTATGACACATTTGACAGTTTGATGACAGAATCTAAGAAAAAACTATCCAGTGCAATGTTGCAAAGATCTAATCAGGTTAAATTGCAAAAACGAGCAAGAGATATAGTTGCAAAGGTTCATGGTTTTAAACCAAACCAAAAACTAACAGAAGACGATATCACAAAGCAAATTGATACAATCCAAGAACTTATGAATGAAGGCTTATGGCCGGCTCCTGGAGGAGCGTGGTGTTCTGCCGGCGGTCCTGTTTACGACAAGATGAGCGAATGCGGCGGATATCCGACATTCAAGCATTATGATTACAAGGGAGAAGATGTTACAGGTTTTGCAAACCTTGACTGTCAAACCCCATATTATTTCTGTTTCTTAGAAAACGGAACTCTAAACAAGCCGGTTGTTGAATACTTTATTAATTATATGGTAAAACTTCAAGCCGAATACAATTTTGACGGATTTAGAGTTGACCATATTGACCACATTGTAGACAAAGTTTCTGAAAACAACGGTAGACCGATTAGTTACCGTGCGCCAAGAGCTGTTTTAGGCAAACTTAACAGAACAATGAAAAGTAAAATTCCATACTTTGCAACACTAGCAGAATATATGTTGTGGGATGATTTCTTGAAAGAATATCACAAAGATATGAGTTTTGACGTTTTGTGGGGAAATGATATTGTTTCTCAATCAGAAAAAACTCCTGAAAAGGTTATGGAAGATAACCAGCACCTTACAAATTACAACGTTAATTTCAAAAAAGGCGAAAAACTTTCTATCCTAAAAACATATAACAACCAAGACGGGGAATTTAGATGTTTTGACCAATATCCGGGACAATTAAGCGAAACAGGAGCTTTGTACAAATGGTTTAAATATAAATTCCTTCCGGGTGGAAAATTTGCGCAAAGACCTATGCTATACGTCGATGGGGATGAGAGCTTTACAAAACGTGGAATAGAAATGGTTATCGGTGAAGAAATCGCAATGCCCAGAGAAAACCACTATGATTTCTACAAAAAATTCAATGCGATTGATAAATTTGTAAAAGATAATGCAATTATTAATAACGGCGAAGCGCAGGTTATTGTTCAAGATGAAGACGGTTTTTCAGCATGGATTATTTCAAAAGTTCCTGAAAAAACTGCTTATTTAGTAGTTTCTAACTACAAATACACAACAGAAAGAGTTACAATGTTTGATGAAAACAACCAAAGTTACTCTGAAATCTTGCACGGAAATTCTGTTTTCGACAAAACAATTAATCTTCCGACAGATTACACAATAATAAAAGAACACTATATTGATGATAACAAGTTCGTTTCAGTAGCTTTTGATACTGAAACATCAACTCTACATTTTGACAAACTTGATGCAAGCGAATTTAGGGTATATGAGCTAAAAAGAGCATAATTTATGATAAAACAACTTAGGATAAAAGATTATATATTAATTGATGAATTAATTGCGAACTTTGATGCCGGTTTGAACGTAATAACAGGTGAAACAGGAGCCGGAAAAAGTATCCTTATTAACGCAATTGATATAGCTTTTGCGCCAAGAGTTTCAAAAGATGTCATAAAACATGACAAAGAAAAAGCCGTAATTGAGCTTGTTATAGAGAATAAAAAACACGATTTGTCGCAACTGTTTGAAGAAAACGGCGTAGATAATTTTGGAGAAGAAATAGTTCTTTCTAAAGAAATTTCTCAAAATGGAGTTCGTTCAAGAGTAAATGGGACTTTAGTTAATCAAGAGTTTATCAAAAACCTAAAAAACTACTTTTTGGATATTCATTCTCAGCACCAAACTTATGCTTTTATGCAACCAAAATATCATATCAATTTGTTGGATAATTACGCAAAAGAGGCTTATGGAGAAAAATTAGAAAAATTCAGAGAAGATTTTAAAGATTTTCAACACATGAAATCTCAACTTGAAAACCTGAAAACCGCATCTGATGTAACAGAAAACCAAATTGAGTTTTTAAAATTCCAAATAAATGAAATTGATTCAGCCGCAATAAAAAGTTCTACAGAAGATGATGAACTAAATCAGGAATTAGAAGTTCTTGAAAACGCCGAAAAACTGAAAGAATTGACAGGTTCTTCATATTGGGCTATCAATGGTGATGACGGCTCAATAATGGAAGCGTTAGGAAAAATCAAACAAAATGTTTCGAAAGCCGCATCTATGGACAAGAATTTGGAAGAAACGGAAAGCAACCTGATTGATGCGATAGAAAGGCTTCGTGATGCCGGTTCTGAACTGAGAGAATATAGCCAAAATCTCGACAATGACACCGAAAGATTGAATGAAATCCAAGAAAGATTGTTTATTTTAGATAAACTCAAACGCAAATACGGCGGAAGTCTTGATACTGTGTTAGAAACATTTGATAAACTTTCAAAAGAATTAAATGCGATTGAGTTTTCAACCCAAAATATCGACGAATTAGAACAACAAATAAAACAAACCGAAACCAAATTACTACATACTGCAGAAGAAATATCCGAAAGCAGAAAGAATTTTGCTCAAGTTTTGTCAGTTCTTATTCAAGAAAAGTTAGAGAAATTGGAACTTCCGAAAGCGAGATTTGAGATATCTGTTCAGCCAAAAGAATTGTCATCTGATGGAATAGATAACGTCGAATTTTTAATATCAACCAATATTTCTGAGGATATGAAACCACTTGCAAAAGTTGCATCAGGCGGTGAAATTTCTCGTGTAATGTTGGCTATCAAATCTATTTTTGCGCAAAGTGACGATATTAATACGGTAATTTTTGATGAAATAGACACGGGAATTTCCGGAAAAGCCTCTCAAAGTGTAGCAGATGAGATTGTAGAACTTTCTAAATATCATCAAATTATTGTAATTACGCACCAAGCAATTATTGCATCAAAAGCAAATAAACATTTTTATGTGAGAAAATCTCAAAACGACGAAACCAAAGTCGAGGTTTATGTTTTGACGGGAGAAAACAGAATTAAAGCACTTGCTGAACTGGCAGGTGGCGAAATCAACGAACAATCAATTGAATTTGCAAGATCCCTAGTTGGATAGAACGACTTCTTAAACAAGATAGCGCAACAAGTGAGTTATGACAGTTTTTATTTACACATCTCCACCGAGAAACTTAAATAATTTAACTTCATCCGGTTCAAGCTTTGCTAAAACATTTTTCGTCGCAAGTTCGGTATAAATTTCATGTACTGCTTTTGGTTTTGAAGCTGTATAAGCAGAAATTTTTCTAACCGTAGGCATAAACTTTTCAGGAATTTTTTTATTTTTAAATGCAAGTAATGGTAAATGCGTCTGGTGCATTATTTCATGCATTTCGGTATGAACAGGAGAATTTGTCGACAAATCACTCTTAAAGCCACAATAGTTGCGCCACCTGCTAATTAACTCTTTTGCGTTTTCTGCAAAAGTTGGCTTATTTTTTTTATTTAAGAGTTTAGACAATGTTGATGGTAACAAAATTGTAGTTTTTGCAGGCATTCTTAAATGCTGCCCACCTCCATACGTATAATGACTGACAATTATTTCTTCTGGAATTTTTATTCCCTTTTCTTTTGCAAATTTTACGCTTGCAAGAGCTTTTTGGGCAGCAGGAAGATCATCGGCAAGCAATGCTAAATTAACACCATATTTTTCACATAAAACTTTTTCTATAGCAATAACTTCAGCATTCTTAGAAGCTGGCATAAAAAGAGAATGCAACCACCTTATACAATCATTTCCAAAATTTTGTTTTTTATATAATTCCTGCTCAAATGCTAAAGATTTAACTTCTTTTGGAGTTACATTTTTAAAAAGCGGTGCAATAACCTTTTGCAAATAATTTTCCTGAAAATTTGCAATAGAAACGCAAAGTTCACCATTCGTCTTAGAATTTTTAATTTCTTTTAATACTTCTTTAGGCATTCCAAAACTAGTTACAGTATTAATAAATTTTTCTCTTTGACATTTTACATTTTCGGGCATTATTTTTGTATTATTCAAAAAGACTTTATTTATATTAGTTTGCTTAATTTTTGCACTTTTTTGCAAAAGCAACTGCATCTGTTTTAGTTCATTTTTAGTTAAACTATTAACTGTTCCAATATTTAACATCGCAAATTTCCTACTGTTATTTATAAAGTATAAATAATAGTAAGAATTGCTTATATTATAACAAAACGTTAAGAATAAGGTTTACTTATAAATCTTCCGTTCTAAAAGTTGAATAGCCCTCGTAACTGTAACTTGCATCTATTCCCTTCATAAACACTCCTCTGTCATTGGTATCGTCTGTCAAAGCATCTTTCAAAAGGACTTTTATTTCCAAATCTTTTATCGGACTTCTTTCCATCGCAAGTAAATAATCATTTTTATCTACTCGGCTCCAATCAACAACTTTATTAAGTTCTTTTTTTAGGATTAAATCAAGCCATATTCTTGCACTACGCCCGTTACCCTCTCTAAACGGATGAGCAACATTCATCTCAATATATTTTTTAATTATTTCATCAAAAGTTGATTGTGGCATATTTTCAATATGTTTGAGTGCATCTTGCAAATACACAACAGGTGCAAAACGAAAACTCCCTTTTGCAATATTAACGGTTCTAATTTTCCCTGCAAAATCATATATATCTTGAAACAAATATTCATGAATTTTTTGCAAAGAAGAAAAGCTTCCGGCATCAGCTAATGACAAAAGCCCTTTTTCAAACAATTCAACTGCTCGTTTTTTAGATAATTTTTCTTCCTCTTTAGCTAAATCTGCCGAATTAGTAATTCCTAATTTGTTTTCTAAATCCATTAACACCTCGTTTTTTAATCATACTATCACAAAAAACGATTTTTGCATTAGTTCACTAATCCTCAATAAAATCCCTGAAATGTTGCAACTCTTTTTTCTGCCTAATCTTTGTCAAAGCCGCATCTTCCAACTGTCTTATACGTTCTTTTGAATACCCCATTATCTCACCCAATTGTTCAAGAGTTTTCGGAGTTTCTCCATTAATTCCAAAACGACAACAAACAATTCTCTTTTCTTTTTCAGGCAAAGTCGATAACATATTTTCAACCCCACCTTTTAGCGCATTGTTTTTCGTCTGAACTTCCGGTGAGCGATAAGATTTATCCTCAATATAATCTCCAACATTCAAATCATCCGTAACAGGTGTTTCCAAGCTAATCGGTTCTTTAATTATTGATTTTTTTATCGTCAAAACTTGCCTCAAAGTTAATCCTAACCTCTGAGCTACTTCTAAATCAGACGGCTCTCTCCCCAACTCAAAAGACAAAGTCGTATAAGCTTTTTTATATTTACGAATTTTTTCTGTCATGTGAACAGGAATTCTGATTGTCCTTGAATTATTCGAAATCGCCCTGATTATAGTTTGTTTTATCCACCAAGTTGCATAAGTTGAAAATTTAAAATTCTTTGAATAATCAAACTTTTCAGCCGCTTTGATTAACCCCAAAGAGCCTTCTTGAACCAAATCCATAAACAACACGCCTTGACCAATATATTTTTTTGCAATGCTTACAACCAATCTCAAATTCGCTTGCACAAGTTTTCGTTTCGCAATATTTGCCTGCGAAAGATTACCTTCTTTGATTTGTTTCCCCAAAACTTTTTCCTCGTTTGTGTTCAACAACTTAATTTTTCCGACATCTTTCAAATACATTTGCAAAATATCATCATCATTAAATATTGAATTAAATGTTTTCGGCTCATCAATCGCATCATGCTCAATATCCAGCACCTCAATATTATCAATGTAATCCGTTTTTAAATCTCTGTATAAATCCACTGCCATTACACAAATCCCCTCTCTTTTTAGATTTCAATATTTTTGACGTAAACATATAAATTTTGTTTCCATCTCTTTTTTGTGTAAAATAATGTTATGGGAATTATTACAGAAAAAGATTTTATTGAACGCATAAAAAATTTTGAAGAATACGCTTTCAAAGCCGGCGAAAGATCCGACAAAAGCAAACTTGATTCACACGATTTTAGATATGTCGAAAATGGCAAATTTAAAGCCAATCTCCATGTTCACACCCAATATTCTGACGGAGAAATGTCGATTAAAGAACTTCTTGATTTGTCAGAAGATATGGCAAAATCAAATCCTGATTTTATTACTGCAATTACAGACCACGACACAATAGATGGCGACAAAGAAGCCACAAAACTTATTCAAAATTATAAATATGCAAATATTTGTCTAGGAGTGGAATTTTCAACAATTGCAATAAATTTCCCCTCACAACCCAAACCTTTGCAAGTTCATTTGCTTGTGTATGGAATTAACCCAAATGATGAAAAATTAGACAATTATTTAATAACCAAACGAAAACAAAAACTCAAACTTGCAAAAGAAACTGTTGAAAAATTAAACAAAGCTTTACCGGAATATAATTTTACTCTTGAAGAAGCTGCCAAATGTCATGGCATGGTTTTGAAAGGAGAAGATGAAGTCGCTCATCCACTAAAAAAATATACTTCAGGAAAAATCTTATTGGATTATTACATGCCAAACGCTGATTTTTCTTATGAAAAACCGATTTATAAGTACAAATATCTATTTAAAGGGAAAGAACCATACCATATAACTTATAAAAAAGCACTTGAAATGTATATTGGAGAGGAACTTCCACCAATTCCTGATAATATAGAACAAAAAATTCAAATTGCACGAGAAATTTATTTAAAAGCTCACCCTTCAATCGGAAACATGCTTGAACAATTTTCATCTTTTGAAGAAACAGTAAAATTCGTTTCAACCCTTGATAGTGGCGTAATGTCTATTGCGCACCCTGCAAGAACAAAAGCGTATTGCCCAGAATTTTATGATTATTTGTTTGAACATTTCAAATCCGCAGGTGGCGAAAAAGCGATGTTTTACGAAGGATATTATCAATCTTATGAAGGTGAATATTTCCAAAAATGGCAAGAAACAATTGATAAATCTGCTGCAAAATTCGGATTGTTAAAAACGGGCGGTTTGGATTCGCATGGGAAAAGTCTTGTCGTAAGATGCCCAAGAAAGGATAGAGCATGAAAAAATTCATACTAATCTTTACATTATTAATGTTTTCAACAGGCATAACCAAAGCGAACGACACGGGCTACGTCAGCCCTGAATCTTATGCTATTAACGAAGCAGACATGACTGACTACTTTGATATTCCTGCT
>CALEJY010000225.1 GCA_937898445.1 uncultured Candidatus Melainabacteria bacterium
CGTCTGTAAAATCAATTTCAATTCTACCTGTCTCTTTTAATTTATCAACCCAAGTATTTTTAGTTCCAGAATCTTCATATGTAGTTAAATCTTTTAATTTAGTAGTAACATATACTTTTTTATTATCTGATATAGGACTAATTAATTTATCTATTAATACATCAAATAATTTATCAATGGCTTTATATTGTGTATTTGCTATTTCTGGATCAATATAAATTCCAACTACATTACTTGTATCTTTATAGAATTTTTCATCAGTCTTAGTTAATTTACGAAGATATGCACCATGCTTCTAAGCATATCCAAGTCTAAATTCCCGAACATATGAAGTAACTGTATCACTATCATTAAAGTTCCAAATTAACTATAACTAATCTTTTACATTCTGCGATATATTCTAATTATTTTGAACCCAATTTCTATAGTTAGATTCAGAAAGTTCTTTAGAATCACTTCTTGCTTCTTCAAAGTATATTCTATCTTGTTTACAAATGTCTCTAACCTAATCATCAGTTAGGTTATTATCCTACTTAAATTGATTATATCTTTCTAAGAAACGACCTAATCCAGCACGATAATTCCACATTGCAATATAAGAACGAATTGCAAATGGTTTTAATTCCATTGGAGTAGTAAGTTTAGCCCCATTCTTTATAATAGTATAAATCTATTTCCATTGTTTCTAATATAAAGAAGCAAACGAAACTCCAACATTGTTAAGACATACCATTCTTACATCTTTTCTACCTGTTTGTGTTTGAGACATATAAATCTTTTTCAACTAACTAGGAGGTAGTAATAAATTACTTGTCACAAACATTACAGGCTTACCTCTCATTGAAGGTTTAATTCCTGGAATTTCTTCTGGTTTTAAAAGAATTTCTGGCTATGATGTAATCTATATAGGAGATACTTTTTCATACGGTGAATATTTTCCATCTGGTGAAAGTAATCTATAGCTAGAATTCATATGCCTTAAATAAGTATATGATGTAAACTTAGGTGGATTAATCTAAAACTCATATTCACCTTTAGCACACCAAGAATCAACTCTATTTTTATACTCATTTATTATATCATCATAGTTATCTATAATTGACTATAATTCTGGTTTATTTTCTTTCTTTAATGCTTCTTTAATTTTAAGACTATTTATTTGCCAAGTATCTGGACTATTTAATGCTCCTAAACTTAAAGAATAAGTAACTCCATCATTACCTTTAATTTTAACAATTATTTTAATTATTTTACCATTATAGCCACGTTTTTCATTTTCAACGCCAGTAGATTTAGTTGCACCAATATATCTATTACTATCATTAATATCTTCAACTCTAATAAAATATTTAGCATTTTCTAAATTTTCTTTACTAAATATTTCTCTTATTTCTTGTGGAAGATCATCATATCTATTTAAAGAATCAAATGTAAATATACATTTTAATTTTAATAAATTAGTAATTAAAACTCCTTTGTTACCAGGAGTAACTTTCTAACTGGGTTTTACTAATATACCTAAATCAGTAGTACTATTATTATCATTAACCCACGTATCTTGTGAAGTATTTATTCCACTATAATGTAAATTGCTAAAGCAAGTTACTAAATTACAACTAAAGAAATCATCCAAATTAGGAGTATCAACTTTTGGAGTTTCTACATCGACAGATTCATCTTTATCGTCTTTTGTTTCTTCTTCTGTGTCTCCTTTAATTTCTGGATTATTTTCTTGTGTTAATTGTTCCTATGTAACTACATCAGTTCCAATCTATATAGTAGTTGCTCCGTTATTCTAAGTAGGTGGATTCTACTATTGCGTAGTTTGCTAATCAGTATTTTCTGGCTCTGGATTTTGATTTTCTGTAGTCTACTATTGTGTAGCCTACTATGGAGGTTGTTGTGTGGTCTACTATTGAGCAGGCTGCTAAGTCTGTTGTTGAGTAGGATGTTGTTTTATTTCTTGATAAAAATCTTTACAATCTTCTAATGCTTTATCAATTTCTGGAATTCTTATTTTTCTAAAGTTTTCAATAGATTTAGAAAAATCAGAATAACCTCCATCGTATTGTGCTTCAGTCTAAGATATAAACTTACTTAAACCGTTATCAATCAATATAGTTCCCTATCTACTTCTAGTAATAATAGTATATAAATCCCTAGAAAAAGCTACTGGATTATTTCCATTTAATGTTATATCTGTAAATACATAATCATATTCACGACCTTGTATTTGTTTAATTTGCATTGGATCTGTAACATCAAATCCAGCATCTTTTAACTATTTATATAATTTAGAAGTATTATCTCCAATAAAACCTATAGTTTTATCTTTAGGTATTTTAGCAAGTAATTCATTACTAACTTCTTTAGTAATAAAATCTCCAGTAAAATGATCTCCATTATAATAAGAGAATTGTACCTTCTTTAATAATTCAGGAGCTTGTTCAATTGTATTTGAACGAGTACCTGCATCAATTATTTTAATTAATCCATTCTAACTTATAGTTTTTAATGAATTATCATTACGTAATGATAAATATAAATCTGGAGTAAACCAACCAATAAAATCACTTCTGAGAATATTATTACCATCATTATCTATGTTACTAGATTGATGATTGTCTCCTAATAATAAAAGATTTATATTATTTAATTTACACCACTTAGAAATAAGTAATATTTGAGCAGTAGATAAGTGAGTAGCTTCATCAATTATTAAAGATTTAGGAGGGTTCTAAATTTGTTTTAAATCTACCCCATCCTTTAAGGCGATATTTCCTTTATTGTTTAGCTTAACGTATGTATCTTCTAATTTAGGTGAGTTTCCACCAAACATAATTTTAAATAATTCGTCTAATGGCTTACCTTCACCTTTAGTAAGACTTTTCTATAGAGTATCAATTTGGAACTAAGTTGGTCCACTTAACCAACAATTTTCTCCTTCTCCTAAATTAAATTTAGTAGTTCCAAATGTTTTACCACTACCACCAACACCTCTACATATTGTTGTATTTTCGCATACGTCTAATTTACTATCACTATTTTTCTTTATCCAGTTTAATGCTTTATTTATTAATTCTGGATTTTGAGCATATACAATAAATGAAGGAACTTCTTGCGAAGTTATTGGAGCTATATTTTTATTTGCTTCAATAAATTCTTTTAAGTGTTTATAATATTCAAAATTACTTACAGCAAGTGAAGATACAACTAATTGAAAATTATCAACATTTGTTAATTTAGAATAATCTAATTTTTCATTAAGTTCTGCAGAAAGCTATCCTAGATAATATTTTGCATTAATTAATCCATTATTAGCTAAACCATCTAATACTTCTTCTATAGACAAACCTGATTTTCTATAATTATTATATAGTAATTCTCTAACTTTTAATAAAGAAGATAAAGAATCGTCTAATTCTAAATCATCATAGCCATCAAGTAAATCAACCCTTGGATTAATTTTAAATGCTTTTCTATTTAAATTAAAGAATTGTAAATATGTTTTTTGTACAACTTCTTTTGTTTTAATAAATTTAATATCTCTCTATCCAGAATTAATATCTGATTTTTCAATCCATTCGTTTATTTCTCTTTCATATGCTCCTATCTCACCTAATAAAACAGCAGCGTCTTTTATTTCAGGAAGTTCTTTGTATTCTTTAAATACATCTTTATGATTTGCTACATATTGATTCATCATTTTATTATGACCTACTGGCAAACCATTAGATGTATTAGAAGATGCTCCCCAAATAAATATTTTAGCAATTTCAAAATTTTTAAGAATTTGTTTTAATTGATTCTTTTCAGAATCTGTTAAAATAAATTCTCCATCCGTATTATGTTTTTTATAATTCTAATAAATATTATTTAATAAGGTTTCTACTTCTGGAGTTCCTTCAGTAAATGTAGAAATTTTATTTAATAAAGAAATTAATGGATTTTTTGTAATTACTGCATTCTCTAAATCGTTTAATGTTTTAATTCTCTGTTCTGTATTTACTTTATCTATAAAATTATCTAATGATTTATTAAAAGTATTTCCAATATTTTCTTCATAATCTTTAGTTAATTTTGCTACTACTTTTGGATTATAACTTAATGGAAGATTAGCTAAAGATAAAAAGATTGCAGCTTCTTCTTCTGGTATATTACTATCTTTTCCATCTATTAGATTATTAAATTGTTCAGGATTTTGCTTATATAATTTTTCAAATTGAAGATATGATTCTTTCTATTCGGGTGTAAGAGAAATTGATAAAAAATTTAATGTTTTATCTAAGGCAGTTTCTTCTCCAGTTTCACTAAAAGTAGAATTTTGATCAAGATCATCAGGCATTTCTTGTTTTAACATATTGACAAATTGATAGAAATCATACATTGTTAATACGTTTTCATTAAATTTATGATCTGGATTCATGCCTAATTTTTCTTTTTTAAATGCCTCGTCTCTATATTTTTCAAAGAAACTATTATTATCTGGAGTCTGAAGCATTGCATAATTCATAGTTGGATATATATTTCCAATAGCTTTAGAAACTTCAACTGCAATTAAATTATTAATTTTTTTATGTAAGTCTTCTTTATCCTAAATACCTTTATTTAAAACTAATTCTCTTAATTTTTTATTTAGTTCTTGAAGAGGAGAAAGTAATCTTTCATCAAGACCATTAAACAATAAAGTTAATGGTTTCTATCCTTGTTTGTTGGTAGATTCTAGAAATGCTTTTAGTAATTCTTGTCTTAATGCTCTAACCTTAGCTGAAAAATAACGTAAATCAGAAGTGGTAATTGGATGCTTAGCATATTCTTGAATCCATTTAAATTGAGAATCAATATTATGTTTTTTAATTGCATCTTCGTGTTTTTTTCTTCTTTCCTAAAATTCTTCTTCTGTTTCATTTTCTTTCTTTTCAAATAATGAATCAAATTCTTCTTGTGTTTCAGAATCTAATTTATCATTTACAGTTAAAGTTTTATTTGCTGGATCATCTGCTCTTAATTTAATTAATTCATCAAAATTTAAATCAGATAATTTTTTTAATTCGGGTTCTAACTAAGCTTGCATTTCTTTATACTTCTTAAAACCCTAATCTACATTTTGCTTAATATTTCCAGAATATTCTTTATATTTTTCCTACAAAGTACTTAATTCAGTAGGAGTTAACTATTTAACAGATTTACCAGTTTGCTCTCTAACAAATTGATTAAAGTTAATAGTTACAAATTGCCCACTAAGTTTAGTATCCATTGCCCAAAGGGTTTTTTCGACATAACCTAACGAACCTTCTCCAAATAAATATTCTTTTTTCTTTATTAAATCTTCTTTTTTCTTTCTTAATTCTTCTAATTTTTCTTTATACTTTTCATTATTTCTTTTAGATGGATCGGTAACAGAATTGATATATTGTTGTATAGCATTATCAGCATCAACAATCTAATTACTTAAATCCTAAAAATCTTCTTGATATCTAGATATATAAGAAACATCTTTTATTTTTTCAACATCATCACCTTTTAAGAAATCTGTTAATGCATTAGCTCTATATTCACCTTGAACCATTTTATCAAATAATTCATCATCTGTTAAATGAAGCTAATTATCATTTAATATCATATCCAACTAATTAACCATTCTAGTTAATTGTTCATAGTTAGTTTCTGCCTATGATTTATGTTTTTCGTCAGCTGTTAAATATGTAATATTACCATCTTCATCAGTAGTTGAATCATAAGATAAGTCTTTGCTTCCTAATCCACCTTTATCCTTTATATTTCGTATTTCAGATAGAATTTCATCTTTTTTACCTTGTCTAAGTAAGTAAGATAATTCTGTCTAAGATTTTTTCTATGTATTATTTCTGTTATTCCATGCATCTATACCTCCAAATAATGCACCACCAAGAGAACCTCCTAAGAAAGACATTCCATAACGTTCTCCCATATTATCCCATGCGCCATAATCTGTTTGTGAGAAATAACCAAGTTTACCAGCAAGTTCACCAAGATTTTTAGTAAGATCAGTAACAAGCTCTTCTGCCATTTCTTCAGTACCCTCACCCAATGCTTTACCCATTAAATTTAGATTACCATTCTAGTATTTATCCATAAAGTTATTAACTATTTTTTTACCTAAATTAATACCTTTATTAATTGTATTAATAATACCTTTTTTAGTATCTAAATTTTCAATCTTTTTAGCATTCTTCATAAACAAATTAGTAGTATCTTTAGCAGACTATCTTAATGCCAATTTAGCTGGATCTTTTTCAAAGAACATTTCACCTAAACCAAGATATCTATCAACGCCAAACATACCTAAAGAACTACCAAATGCTAAAGCAGCAGCTTCTCTTGGCGTACCACCTTTTTCTAATATAGAATCGTATACATCTGTATTAGAAATTAATGACATATACACTAATGATAAATTTTGAGCTAACTACTATCTATTCTAGAATGCTTTTTCAGCAGCTGGCATAAATTTATTTAATGACGCTTTACCAAGTGCAGTTTCAGTCCATTTTCCATTTTCAAATAATTTCTCAACATTAAAAGGATCATCAGTTCCTAAATAAGAAGATAATTGAGCTTTGCTTATCTTACCTTCTAATGCTTCTTGTAAATATTGATTAGACTTTTTAGAATATTCTCCTGCTGCTTTTGCAGTAGCTGTATTTAGTATATTCTATCCGCCTCCTGTTAATTTGTTGTATGCATCTACAATAAACTTCTATTGTCCCCACTATAATGCAGTATCGGACATCATATTACCAATATTTTCTAAGGCTAACGTATGTTCTTGTGCATAATCAGAAGTAGAACTAGAAAACTTCTAACCAAATCCAGCAAGCGTATTCATTAATTCATTATTTGGTTTTTCATCGCTAACTAACGAAGTAACCATGCCATATGCCATTGGTAATGTTTTCGCTAATTCTCTTGCTACCAATAATCCAGAATAAGCAGTTTGTAAATACGGAATACCTAATGGTAACATAGGTAATACTGAAACTAAATTTTTAACTATGGTTCCAGTTGCTGATTTATCTAAACCATCAGAATCCATAAAGTCGTACTTATTAATAGCTGAATTTTCACTAGTAACATAATCTTCAACAGAAACTACAGTTTTATTATTTAATGGTCTACCATTTAATTTTTCAGTATAGTATTCACCATCATCGTTTACTTTCCATTCTCCAGCTTTATGTACTACTTTTTTACCTGTTTCTGGATCTATTTCTACTGTGTCTTTATCGTAAGTTGCATATACTAATGGATCATCGAACAATGATGAAATATATGCTACAGGGTTTTCAAATAATGATATATCGTTTACAGAATGATCTAGAAACTTACCTGTTTTTGGATCAAATATTTTACTATTTTGCGCTAACTCTCTTCTAGATTTATCTGATAACGAAGTCTAGTTAATACCAGTAACACCAATAGAATAATGATCTGGATTTTTTACAGTAGTTATACTAAAATTTGGATTACGTACTCTACCATTAGTAGGTCTATTAGGATCAAATAAATCATATTCATAATTATCTATTGAATCTTCTGTACTAAAATCTCGGAAACTGCTTGCTATAGTATTATAATACCTAGTAAATTTAGCATCAGAAAATTTTCCATTTGGATCTTGAAATACTTTCTACTTCTAAACAAAAGGAGTTTTTTCATATGCTTCTTTTGATAAAAACTAAGTATTCTATAAATTCATTCCAATTACGTCTTTAAAATCCTAAGGTGTAAAGTCAGGATTATTAAAAGACGCCATTAACCAATCATTTTGTTTCATTTATATAAACCTTCTTCTCCGTAATTATTTGCTTTTTCTCTCTTGTATATCACTTGTTGCTGATATTGTCTTGCTTTAGACTCACCATAAGATATCTTATTTTCATCTGCATTTGCACCATTAATAATATTATTGTTTATAGGAATATAAATATTAGCTCTATAAAGTTTATTATTATTAAACGAAACCCAATTATGATCTAATTCATATTTTTCATATTTATTACTTTTTGAGTTCTTACTAGATAATGCATCTTCAACTCTTGTATATAATTCATCATCAGAAGAAACGTCTTTAACAAAATCAGAATTGTGTAATTGTTCTTTTTTACCAAGTGTTAAATTATATGCCTTATCGCTTGAAACACCTTCAAGTACTAAGAATGCTCCAAAGTATTTAGGATTAGGTAATCCGTTACTTCCAACTAAATATCCAAGTCCTATTTTCTTTAATAAATATGCTTTCTTAATTTCATAATCTTTTGTTCCTTGTTTAACTCCTAACTATTTAAGTTTAGTAACAACTTTACTATATTGATTCATTATATCAAAGTTAACTCTACCGTCAGAAGTTTTAGGAAGGATTACACGAATAGCTCCAGCATTAGGATTAATCATTACATCTTTAAAGCTTTGTGGATCAATTGCCTAATCACCAAATGTAATCCCTTTAGCATTTTTCATAATATATCCAATATTAGAATCGTGAATATAGCTAGATAATGATTTATCTTCATCAAGGCCAGGAGTAGTCCCGTAATAATTACCATCTACCTACATAGAAGTACGTCCAACTAATACAGTATTTGTTTGTATATCTCCACCTTGCCCAGTTTGCATTTGTTCCCAAAATCCAACTTTACTTTTATCATGAGCGTCTAAAGCTTCGCTTGATGAACTCCCACTTTTAGTTAATTTATTATCTGTACCAAGATATTTAACTTTATAAGCACTATCTTGTTTTAATTGTCCAGACAAATAATCAATAACTAATTTCTATGTAGCTGCTTCTGGATCTATAATACCAGTTTTAATAGCTGCCCAAGTTTTTACATTTGCTGGAAGAGTTTCTCTTAAATAATTAACATAAGCTTTAATTTGTTCTCCGTTAGAATCTGTTTTAGTGCTATATGCATATTTACCAGGAAGTGCAGCCTAAAGATATTTTATCTAATCTTCTTTACTAAGTTTCTAAAATGTTTGTAGTCCTTGTAATGCTTCAGCTCCACCCAATCCCTATTCTTCATACTTATAACTACCTAAACTTATATTAGCATCTTTAAGCATCTTTGTAAAAGACGTAAATCCAACTCCACTTTGAATTGTATCTGTTAAAATATCAGATTTAGGGAATGTAGTACTATTAGAATACTATCTTAGCCAAGCAAGATTAGAATTAGTTAATAAATTATAACTGCTTTTATTCTAAATATATTGTTCAAGAGTTAATTCTGTTATCTTTCCTTTTTCATCCTAAGCTAATAAATTACCAGTTGAAGTAATAGCAACTTCTCCAAAACTTCCATTATCTTTTGCAGTTTTTATTGCGTCAGAAAATTTCTCTTTATTAGCTTTTGCTATTTTTATTTTATAAAGATTATTTAAATAAGTTAATGCAATATTATCATAATCTTGTCCAATTAAGTTAGCAGTACTTAAATCTTCCTATAAATTACGTACAATTGATTTCATTTCATTTGGTAATGCATCAACATCTTTAAGCATATTAAATAAATCTTTTTCTGTCAACTTTCCTTTATCTGAATCATCTTTCTGCTATTTTGAATCTTTTAATGTAATAGAATCAGATTCACTATTAATAGTACGTGTAGGAGTATTCTCTCCTATAATAGGAGTCTGAATTGCATTAAAAGTGGTGAAAAAGGAGCTAACTCCTCCACCTGCTAATTTTGGTATTATTTTCATTTGATAGTTTTCTTTATCATTTGTAATGAAGAATAACTAAGCTTACCTCCATTTTTAAGTAATGGATTGTTTTTTCTTAACTGTGCTAAATAATCAAATTGCGCCTATATTGCTTCAGATTCTAATTTTTGTTGATCTTCATAATATTTCCATTGTAAATCTTTTATTTTTTGTAAATAATCTTTATACCAATCAGTATTAGTATATAAAGCATCTTCTCCATTTATCTTCCTATAATTGGCTTTATTATTTTCAAATTCATTAGATACTCTTTGCATTTCAAATTTAAAATCATTTTCTAATTTTTTTCTTTTAATATCCCAAGGACGCTAAAATTGTTCATTAGATAAAGTTAATTTGGTAGCCTTATATCTTTTTTCTTCATTTCGTTTATCTGCTTCAGCCAATGCCTGTTTTTGTCTTAATTCAGCCTCTTTGGTAGCAATTAATGAATTACTAGAATCTAAATTAGTTTTTTGTCTATTGGCTTCAATTTCTGCTGTTTTTGCTATTGCGTTATTTATTTCTTTAATGTTATTAGTA
>CALEJY010000226.1 GCA_937898445.1 uncultured Candidatus Melainabacteria bacterium
TCTTAGAGCTTTCTAATAAACTTTTTTGTACATTTTCAGCATAATCTTCAACTTCTTTAACTATCTGACTACTTACGTTTTTGGGAATTGCCGGAATATTTGCTAAATGTTTTAAAAATACTAATTCTTTTCGAAATAAGATAAGCAAATTTGACAAATTGAATTGGTCATAACAGCTTTTAATCCTAGCATTATAAAAATTTTCCAATTTGGTAAATCTTTTATTTATCAGAGTAAGAATCTGATTTGTAAATCGTTCTGCAACTCCTGATACCCAGTCAATAGTTCCATTATCAATTGCATTAATAATATCGGAATCTGTATGACCGATTTCCCAACTTTCAATTTTATTAAATACTTCGCACCATTGTGCATAACTAATTAGTTTGCTCATCTGCTTTATGCCTTTTTACTAGAACAGCAGGTGGTAATAAATCCCAGTCAGGAAACTTTACTGCCATTTTTTCTTTTAATTCCTGATCTTCTTGGATTGTTTCTTTTTCATTTTCAGCCATAATTATTCCTCCGCTTCAAACATTAACACTTTTTTAGTTGCATTATTTTCTGTAAAATCTTTTGCACTATAGTTTTTCAAGTAATCAGAAACTTCCTCTGCAACTTTATCCGCTTTTTTATAAGCATTTTGCCAATCTACAAATTCAGCACAACAAGCATTTATAATGGAACTCCCATTTTGACAATCTCTTTCAAATTGCTTTTTAAGCTGATTTCTATTGGTTTGGCTATTGATAACACTGAAAACTACAAATAGAGCACAAGCAACTGCACCAAATATTGCTACACCATTACCATTACTTGCAAATAGCCATATAATACAACCGATTAATGCACTAATTCCCATGTAAGAAACATGTTGTTCTTTCAATAATCTATCTAAACGTACTTTTAAGTAATCTTTGTAAGATTCTCCAAGTTCTTCTGAATCGGAACCGTCTTTGGTTGAACATTTCCATTTATCTATTTCTATATTTATTACAGACGGATAAGTGTTTCGATACTGTACAACATAATCGTTATAAGCATTTATTATCCATTCACGCATTAACATAACTGCTAATTTTTTCATTGATGGAGAAGAATTTTCCTGTACCGTTGCATTGGTAAGGATATCGAAAAAGGTTACTTTGTCTTCAAATAATCTAACAACATTAGTCCCAAATTCCTGTTCTGCTAGTTCTTTATCCCCCTCGTGTTTGATTATAAGTTCACACATTTTATGTTCTTTTCTTAACTCATATTCATCTTCATCGTATTCTTTTACTAGCTTGTAAAGAATGTCATCTAGTTGTGTAACATAATCTTTATTCTCTTTTTGAGCATTAAAAATGTTTTCTAAATAAGTGTAAAAAGATTTATTTCTTTGAGCCTTTTCAAGTAGGTCGATTATTGCTGAGTAATCTTTACTGTACTTAGGTAAGTATTTATATTCAATAGCATCTTCTTCTTTTGAAATCGGTAATATTCCGATTCTATCAATCCAGTTTTCTTCTAATTCCTTAACAATTTCCGGTTGTTTTGCAAGATAATCTAACCAACCTGTAAGCTGAACCATACATTCACCTTGTGAATCTGGACCAAATACACCATCAGTATAAGCATTAACTAAAATCAAAGTTTCTTGTGGCATTTCTAATGGATTTTGTTGTTCAAAATATTTACTTAACCACATAAAACTAGCATCTCTGCGTTTAAGCCTATTACTGATTAAAGTAAAGATTAGTATTGTTTTTAACTGGTTACGAGTTAATCCTTCATTTAAAGCCTTTTCTGCAAGTGCTTTGTCATTGTTAATCCAAGCAGCTAATGCAATTAATGACGGAGTCAACCAATATCTTGGTGTTCCTATCATTAAATCTTCTGTCGCATTCGTAATGGCTTGTTTACTAACAAGACCAGTATCAACAGTTTGCAATATGCCTAACAAGTATTTTCTTGCCTTTTCATACAAGCCAAATTCTTTTTCTATTTCTTGATTTAGAATTATTATTCTGCCTTGAGCATGAGTAATATTGTTTTTCTTTTCTATATCTTTAACAAATTCTTCAAACCTATTTTTAAAACTTGTTACATCATCTTGTAAATGGTAAATATCAGAGTGCATAGAAGAAACATCTGATTTTAGGTCAACAATATTAGAATTTACTCTTTGAATTTCCGCTTCAACAAACCCAGCTAAAGCTCCTACTTCGTTTTTAATTGAAGATAGTTTATCATTTATATTACTATTATTATTGTTAATAATTCTCACTACTTCATTTGTAAATTCATCGTAATTCATTTTGCCTCCTAATCTTTATCATTAATAATAGATGCTGTTCCATCTTCTTTTATTGCAATTAGTTTTGTTTTATAAACTTCAATAAATGCGTAATTCTCATTATTCGCAAGTGTTCTAGCTTTTTCTAAATCTTCAGGTAAAGCTTGCCCTTGCTTATAATGTTCAATAATCATTCCGCCAATAAGTGAAAGGGTATGTACCTCATAAGGTTCACCAAGATAGCATTTAGCAACAATCCCGATTGGCAAATCGTTCACAGATAATTCCGGAAGCTCCATCTTAATTGCATTTATGATTGAATTAATTTTATCTTGTGTAATATTGTGCCCTAGAATGTCAAACCCTTTAAGAATATCAATATATTGTTGACTTCTTTTTCGCCTAAAAACTAGTTCAGGACTTTCAAATGTTGTTTTTGGTGATATTGAAAGACTATTTGCAAAATTAGTTTCTTGATTAAAATTAGAGTTTATTATAGGTTTTGGCATTATTATCTCCTAGATAATGGTGTAGTATTTATTACTTAGAACACATTTACTTACATTGACCACCTTTTAGCTAAATCGTTTTACAATATCTATATAATGTAAGACGATTTTTAAAATTCAATAAAATCAATAGTTTTAGGCATATAAATCTAAATAAAAAGAACAATCCTTTACATTTTTTAATCATTATTTAATTTAATTTTATTTGTGGTACCATAGTCATAAGTTAGATTTCGGCTAAAATGCTTTACAATTTATAGAAAATGTAAGACGATTAAAATGTAAAGGGAACCCCAGTATAACAAGGATTAGAGGATGAAGTTACTGTATGAATAATCAATTTCATCTTGTTCTATTCCAATATATCTAAGAGTAACTGTTGGGGTTGAATGATTAAAGATTTTCTGTAAAAGTACAACATCCTTGAACTTCTGGTAATGGTGATAACCAAAAGTTTTTCTCATAGAATGTGTGCCAATTTTCTCTTGTAAACCAGCTTTTGTACAAGCATTTCTTATTAAATAATATGCAGTAACTCTATCCAATCTCCGTCCCCAGTGAGATAAAAATAGGGGTTCTTTCCCATTTCTACCTTTAATAAACTCTTTTAACATTGGTTGCAACTTTGAATTAATTGGAAACTTTTTAAACTTTCCTGTCTTTTGTTCAGTTATTTGTATGTGTGTTTTATTCCTAACGTTTTCAACATTTAACCTCAATATATCTGAAATCCTTAATCCACAATTGGTTCCGATAGTAAATAAAAGTAATTCTCGCTGTCCCATTTCTGCTAACACTTTTTCAACTTTTACAATATCTTCCTTATTCCTTATAGGTTCTACTGTTGCCATATCTTCTCCTTTTTTCTACTGTTCCCCTTTGTTTTAATTAAAAAATACATTTGAAGTACAAATGTATAGGAATAAAGAAATTCGAAAAATTGCGTCTCAATGTAACAAAATCCATTGATAGGCCCTGACAAATTATCCAGATGCGTTAATCTGTAGATGCAATAGAGGTAATTTGTTATGAATAATTTTGAAAAACGTTTATTAT
>CALEJY010000227.1 GCA_937898445.1 uncultured Candidatus Melainabacteria bacterium
AATACGACGGAGGTCCTGTCGGAATTGAAACTATCGCCGCAGCTATCGGTGAAGACGTTAGAACCATAGAAGATGTTTGCGAACCGTTCTTATTACAAGCAGGATTGCTACAACGCACCCCTCGTGGCAGAAAGGTTTCGCCTGCGACATACAGACATTTGGGATATAAAAACAAAGACATCAACGAACAAAAAAGTTTGTTCTAAGGGATTATTATGAAAAAAATATTAGCAATTTTATTTTTATTATTTAGTTTAATTTTACCTGCAAAAGCAGACGACAATTCAAAAGCAGTCCTTCCATCAGAAACAGGAATTGTAGAAAATATAAAATACGAAGATGCTCAAGGCTTAAATCAAGGCGAAGAAACAACAAAACAAGTTGTTACAGTCAAAGTTTTAACAGGCAAATTCAAAGGTACTGAACGCCTTATAGACAATATGTTAACAGGAAACCCTGCCTACGACATAAATTTATCCAAAGGTGACAAAGTCGTTTTACACTTAGAACCTCTAAACGACACAGTTTCAACCCCTGATGATGTCGACATATTTATTGCAGATATCCAAAGAGATAATTCTATTTATATTTTCACTGCAATATTTTTCTCACTTTTACTCTTTATAGGCAAGAAAAAAGGGGCAACAAGCATTGTTTCAATAATTTCAACAATGAGTTTGATATTTTTTATGCTAATGCCAATGATTTTACACGGATTTTGTCCAATAGCATCAGCGGTTTTAGTCGGAATTTTATCTACAATAATCACAATTTATCTTGTTGGTGGATTTAATTCAAAAAGCTCGGCTGCGATTATCGGAACTGCAATAAGTTTGATTTTTGCTGGCGGTTTTTCAATGCTTGCAATATATTTTGCACATCTAACAGGCTTTGCAGGCGAAGAAAATATGTTTTTATACACTGCTAGACCGGATTTAAGTTTTACGGGAATTTTAGCAGCTTCAATGATTATAGCAGCATTGGGAGCATTGATGGATACTGCGGTTTCTATTGCTAGTACGGTTAACGAAATTTTTGAAACAGATAAAAATTTGACAGTAAAACAACTTTTCCAATCCGGTATGAATGTCGGCAGAGATATCATCGGAACAATGTCAAACACATTGATTTTAGTGTATTTGGGAAGTTCTTTGCCATTAGTTTTATTATCAAACAACATTGATATGAACAAATTTTTCAACCTAAACCAAGTTGCAACAGAAATTTTGTCAGCACTAATCGGAAGTATCGCAATCCTTTTCTGCGTACCGATTACGGCAATAGTTGCAGCTTATTTGATTAAGAAAAATAATGAAAACAAGGTTGATTTTTCGAATTTAGGGAAAAATTAAGTTAAAATAACGATATACTCCACAGTTGTTTAGGTAGGTTGGGCTTTCTAGCCCAACAAAAAAAATAGAGCCGGAAAAATTTTCCAACTCTATTTTTAATCATTTGTTTATTAACTTACTTGCAAGAACAACATCCGCAAGAGCAAGCTTGAGATTTCAAAGCATCAGCTTTATCTGTATGTTCCCAAGGAACATCAATATCAGTTCTGCCCATGTGACCGTAAGCTGCTAACAATTGATAGAATTTACCGCCGTTTTTAGCAGGCAAGTTTCTCAAATCAAAGTTTTTGATAATTGCAGCCGGTCTAAGGTCGAAGTTTTTAGAAACAAGTTCAGAAATTTCGTCATCAGAAATTTTACCTGTTCCAAAAGTATCAACCATAATTGAAATAGGTTCTGCAACACCGATAGCGTAAGCCAATTCGATTTCGCATTTTTCTGCTAAACCGGCAGCAACAACATTTTTAGCAACATAACGAGCTGCATAAGCTGCTGATCTGTCAACTTTTGTTGGATCTTTTCCTGAGAAAGCTCCGCCACCGTGACGAGAATAACCGCCGTAAGTATCAACAATAATCTTACGACCTGTCAAACCTGCATCACCTTGAGGTCCGCCAACTACAAAACGACCTGATGGGTTAACAAGAATTTTTGTTTCGTCATCAAGTTTGATAGTTTCGTTTTCAAATACATAATCAATTACGTATTTTTTGATGTCTTCTCTGATTTTAGCTTGAATTTGGGCGTTGTCAGAAATACCATCAATTACGTCATCATGTTGAGTTGAAATCAATACTGTATGTATTCTTGAAGGTTTTCCATCAACATATTCAACAGTAACTTGAGATTTTCCATCCGGTCTAAGGTAAGATAAAATACCTTGTTTTCTAACTTGCGCCAATCTATATGAAAGTTTGTGAGCCAAACTAATAGGCAAAGGCATCAATTCAGGAGTTTCGTTACAAGCGTAACCAAACATAATCCCTTGGTCACCTGCTCCAATATCTTCAGTTTCTGAAACAGATGTATCAGCATTGTCAGAACGTGATTCAAGAGCTTTGTTTACGCCGCCCGCAATATCGCAAGATTGTTCATCAATACTAGTCAAAACTGCGCAAGTATTGAAATCAAAACCGCCGCCTTCGCTTTCTGTATAACCGATATTTTTAATAGTGTTTCTTACAACTGACGGAATGTCAACATAGCAGTCAGAAGTGATTTCACCGCAAACAAGTGCCATACCTGTTGTAACAGTAGTTTCAGCAGCAACACGAGATTGCGGATACTTTGTCAAAAACTCGTCTAAAATTGCGTCAGAAATTTGATCGCAAACTTTGTCGGGGTGTCCTTCCGTAACTGATTCGGAAGTAAATAAAAAGTTTTTTGGTGTCATCTTTTTCTCCTTAATTTGTTTTTGGTTGTCATCTTGAGCGTTAGCGAAAGATCTCACCACACATGAGATTCTTCGGGGCTTGTCACCCCCTCAGAATGACGAACACTCAGCCGGTAAGGTTTTTAATTCCGACCCGGCAATGTACTAATAAAAAGTGTACACCAGACAACTTTTAAAATCAAATTATGAACTAATATGTATTAATATATATTACATTTCGTAAGAAATGCTTAACGTCAAATCTTTTTCAGTGACATCAACAATTGCCCAACGGACAATATTAGCAAACTTTTTCGCTAATTCTTGTTCAACATAATTATTATCAAAATTATCAATTTTTTCGATTTTTACAATATCTGATTTAATCATAACAAAATTGTACTACAAACCAAAACGATTTTATGATACTTTTAAAATATGAAAGAAAGATTAGACAAATACCTTACAGATTTAGGCTATTTTGAAACAAAAAGCAAAGCCGCTGCTGCGATTTTAGCCGGTCACGTAAAAATTAACGACGAATACATCACAAAAGCCGGCTTTCAAATTAATCCTGCTAAAGAATACGAAATTGTGGTTAAATCAATGCCTTTTGTATCTCGTGGCGGTTTCAAGTTAAAAAAAGCATTAGATACGTTCCCTGTCAAAATAGCTGGCAGAATTTGTCTTGATGCAGGTGCGTCAACAGGAGGTTTTACAGACTGTTTATTACAAAACGGAGCAAAATTTGTCTATGCAGCAGATGTCGGTTATGGACAATTAGATTGGAAAATCAGATCAGATGAAAGAGTTAAAACAATCGAAAGAACAAACCTAAAAAACTGCGCATTTGAAGAAATATATTCCGAAAACGAACCTATAGCCGACTTGTTAGTAAGCGATTTGTCATTTATCTCTCTAACCAAAGTTTTGCCTAATTTAAAAAATTTGTTATCACCTGATTTCCACGAAATGATTTTATTAATCAAACCGCAATTTGAAGCAGGAAAAGAAAAAGTCGAAAAAGGCGGAGTTGTCAGAGATAAAAAGGTTCATCAAGAAGTTATTGAAAATGTCATCAATTGCGCAAAAGAGTTGAATTACGCAATCAACGACCTAACTTTTTCATCAATAAAAGGTCCATCCGGCAATATTGAATACCTAATTTGGCTATCCACCAATAATGGTGAAGAAACAACTTTTGATATAAAAAACATCGTTGAAATAGCATTTGAAACGTTGAATAAATAAGGTGAGAATTTTTCTCACCTTTAATTTAATTATTTAACTTTTTTCAAATCACCCCACGGATAATATTTCGGGATTTTCCAACTATTTTTCATTATATAAGCAGCACAAGACCTGTTTTGGTCACTACGACTATCTCCATTACAAGAATATGCTTCATTATTAACCTTTTTTATTGTAGTTTCATCTAGCTTAAGAGTACCTCCATACGGAATAACAGAATTTCCATCTTTATTAATAATAAATACAAATGCATCCACTCCACTACGTTGTTTTTTATTAGCATTTGGATAAAATGTAATCCAAGTCCCAGACAACACAAAAGCCGAACCGTCATTCAAATCAACTTCTATACCATAAGTTGGCCAACGTGTCGAAACATTTGTAACCGTTTTAAGATATTGCAAATTTTTCTTTAAATAAGTATTAAAAAATTCCTCTGAACCTTCCCAGTCGTAATAATTTTGAGGAAATTTCCAATCAACCATATCACCATTTTCTACAACTGATAACTTCAATGCCGAATTAATATTTGTATAAAACTTCTGCATTCTTGTTTCCACAACAGATTTTTCATAATTATTTATTAAAGCAGGCAAAGTTAATGCAGCTACAACACCGATTATCCCGAGAGTGATTAACACTTCGGCAAGAGTGAAGGCAGCACGTTTTAGTGAAAAGTGAGAAGTGAAACGTGAAAAGTCCGTATCGGTAAAAACATTTTCTTTCATATAATTACTCCATGTCATTGCGCACTTGTTGCGCAATCTAGCGATTTGGTTTTGTTGTCGGATTAGTAAATCCGACCTACAGAAACTGGATTGCTTCGCATTCGCTCGCAATGACGAACAAAAATTTCTTTTCTCGTAACCGACTTTACTTCTTCGCATCCTTGCATCTAAGCATCTAATAATCAGGTGTAAGCCATTGATATGAGAGGCTAGTCGGCTATTGCCCCCCCCCCGAGGAACGTGCCGTTCCATCCGCCACATAGAGCTTTGTTCAATTTTTCAAACTCATGTGACAATAAATTCTTTTCCATAAAAATTCCTCTCTGTTTTATTATTAACATTATTTATTTTAACAAATTTCTTGAAGTTTTTCAAGTGGGTTATATTATCCTCCCTATTGAGACTCTGCCGAACAAAAGGTGACTAAATGTCACGTTTTGTGAGAGGTGATTTAAGGTGGGTGCTAATTTCAATATAAACGATAGCCCTAATGGGATAGCACCCATCCCAGCCTTCCCTCTTAAAGGGAAGGAGCTAATTTTTCGTAACAGACTAATCAGCCAAGCCTCTTTGCATCTATGCATCTTTTAATTTTAACTGCTTCGCTTCTAGCTGCACCAGATACGAACTTTTCACGTTTCACTTCTCACTTTTCACTCCCCCACCCTATAGTCCTATCGCCTCATCGCCTTATAAAGAACGACTTTACATAAAAAAATATCCGTCATTTCTATGAAACAACGGATACTTTTACTCTTTTAAGCAAATAACTATTTAGCTTGTAATTTGTTTACAGCTTTAGTTAATCTTGATTTTTTTCTTGCTGCTGTATTTTTGTGCAAGATTCCTTTTGATACTGCTTTATCACACAATTGGTATGCTTTTGATAATGCAGATTTTAAAGCATCTTGATCTTCAGCGTTTGCAAGTTCTAATACTTTCTTAACCGCAGTTTTGATTGATGTTCTGAATGATTGGTTTCTCAATCTGTTTCTTTCAGCGATTAATACTCTTTTTTTAGCAGATTTAATATTTGCCATTTTATTTTGCCTTTCTTTACTCTTACGTTCGGGTAATGAATCCGAACACATTTGAGGATGTGAGTAACAATATATTAAATAAAAAATTTTATATTTGCAACCCACATGTTAAATTATGTAATATCCGCAATTCCGCACAATTACTATATTTGTAGCAGAGTATTATTTTTTACTGTTAATTAATGTAACAATTATACACTAGAATTAGTTCTAAAGGATTATTTTTTTTAGTAATTTGTGGTATAAATTTTATATAAGTAAGAATTATAGTTATATAATAATTCGTTTAAATAAGATATGGAGGCACAAATGTCAGTAGGACAATTCGTATTTATGTTACATAGCCATCTTCCTTATTACAGAAAAGCCGGAATGTGGCCTTTCGGGGAAGAAAACCTTTATGAATGTATGGCAGAAACTTACATTCCCTTATTGAATGCAATTTCTGAATTATATGATGAAGGTATCAAAGCTAAGTTAACAGTAGGTATTACACCAATTCTTGCAGAACAGTTAGATGACCAACATTTAAAAGAAGGTTTTGTTAAATATGTTGACTCAAGAATTGCGCAGGTATCTAAGGATTTGGAAAGATATCCCGATCCAAAAGTGCCTCACTCTCAACACCTTAAATATTTGGCAAAATACTATTTTGACTGGTTCTCAAATATTAAAGATTCATTCGTAAACAAATACGGCATGGATTTGATTGCTCAGTTCAAAAAATTCCAAGATTTAGGTTGTATTGAAATTACAACATCAGGCGCAACTCACGGATTTTCACCATTGTTAGCAACAGATAGCAATTTGAACGCTCAATTCAAAATTGGATCTGACACTACAAAAAGATTGTTCGGCAAAAAAGCATGCGGATGTTGGTTACCTGAATGTGCATACAGACAAGGTTACGAATATGTTGGCAAAGATGGTCAAAAACATTGGAGACCGGCAATTGAAGTAACTTTGCAAAACAACGATATTGAATACTTCTTTACTGAATCTCACGTAATTGAAGGGGGAAATTCAATCGGAAACAGACGTGTAATCGGCGTTTACGGAAACATCGAATATATTCCGTTACCTGACAGACCGGCTACAGGTTATGACACATACGCAGCATACTGGCTACCTGATGCACAAGTTGCAGTAATGGGCAGAAACGAAAGAGCCGGTTATCAAGTATGGTCAGCTGCTGACGGCTATCCTGGAGATGGTGTATATAGAGAGTTCCATAGAAAAGATGCTAAATCAGGTATGCACTACTGGAGAATTACTTCACCTAAAACAGATTTAGGCGATAAAATGCTTTATGATCCGGTTCTTGCATTAAATAAAGTAAATGAAAACTCTGATCACTATACAACATTAATTTACCACATGCTAAACGATTACAAAAAAGCTACAGGTAAAGAAGGTTTGGTAATGGTATCATTCGACACAGAATTGTTCGGTCACTGGTGGTTTGAAGGCGTTGAATTTATCAAACAAGTAATCAAAAAATTCAACGCATATCTTCCAGAAGTTGAAAGAATGACTGCAGGAGAATATGTTCACTCTCATCCACCTAAAGAAGCTATTCAAATCCCTGAAAGCTCTTGGGGACAAGGCGGACATTTCTATGTATGGAACAACCATTTGACTGAATGGATGTGGCCGATTATCCATGCTTGTGAAAAACGTATCAACGCAATTGCAGATAAATATTCTGAAATTCCTGATGACAAGTTATTATTAAGAGCATTGAAACAAATGGCTAGAGAAAACTTGTTGTTACAAAGTTCAGATTGGCCGTTCTTGATTACAACATGGCAAGCTAAAGATTACGCTACAGACAGATTTAGAGAACATGTTGACAGATTTGAAACAATTTGCGACATGATTGAAAGTGGCAATATTGATGAGGCAAAATTAAAAGAAATCGAAGATATCGACAACTGCTTCCCAACAATTGATTACAGAGTTTACCAATCAATTGAAGAAGGAGTTATTCCTCAACAATCAGCAAAACTTGCTCCATTGTACAAATAAAACTTGATTTTAAAATAATAAAAAAAAATGAGCTTCTATATTGAAGCTCATTTTTTTTGCATAAACTCCCTTGTAGAATTTGAATAGCGCAATTCTGGATGTTTCATTGTTAAAACAAATCTTTCCAGACCTGATATTTTAATTTCGTCAACATCTCTAAATGATATTTCCGACTGAGGATTTATACCAATTAGAAATTTATTAAAAACATTTTTATATTTTTGGAACATATTAGAAGCAAAATCAGCCATTCCAACCCACGGATCAATGATTATCGTATTTTTATTTGGTTTTCCATTAAAAGTTGAGCCATCCTTATTAAACACGCACACAAAGTGATCAAAATATTGACCATCGACCTTTAATCCGGCAGTACAAGCATTATCCAAACCATTAATCCTTAAAATAGCAGCAGACATAAACGCATCTTCACCGCAATTACCGAGTTTATCGTGCTTAAATTGACCTAAAACATTGTTCACTCTGCGATAATCATCTTTTCCACCTACACGCCAATATGCACGTGCATTATTCATTCGTTTTACAATACGTTTTCGCCATGCAAACAAACGAATAAAATTGCACTCTTTTGGATTTTTATTATAGAGAAGCTCATGTTCCGGCTTATCTATAAATCTCCTATACAAATCCCAATTTGCATCTTCTATATTCGCCATTTTTGCACTAATTTTGGTTGTAGAAATATGAGGAAAAGCATTTTTAACTTTTTGACAAACCCATTGAGCATCTCGAATTTCAGGACAACGAGAAGTAAAAGAGAGGTTATTTTGAGCAGAATTAATACTATTCATACTTCGTTAAACTGGTGTAAAAAAAATAATTGCTAAAATTATTACAATTATTTACACTTTTTTATAAAAAAATTAAATAAAGCTCTTGCAAAAAAAAATTCAGCATATTATAATAAGACTTGTCGAAGGACTTGACAACAGAATATGGGAGCGTAGCTCAGTTTGGTTAGAGCGCATGCCTGTCACGCATGAGGTCGCGAGTTCGAGCCTCGTCGTTCCCGCCATTTTAAGAGACTTTT
>CALEJY010000228.1 GCA_937898445.1 uncultured Candidatus Melainabacteria bacterium
CGTGCGTAGCACATCGGCTATTGCCCCCCCCCCCGATGAGCTTAAATTTTTTCATTAGAACCTCCTTGTTTTCTTAATTATAACTATACAGCTTCCATTTCCTTATTTTCAGCCGGATTTGGAGCAGAATTTGTGTAATCTGCGTATTCTGAAATCTGTTTACACCATTCATAAGTGATTTCTTCCGGACTTAGCTTATAAGAAATTGGCTTTCCTACGTGCAATCTTACTTTTCTTCTTGTAAACGGTTTTAGTTTCGGATAACCTGTAAATTCTCCAATAGCAACCGGAACAATATCCGCTTTTGCATTTTTCGCAATTACAATAAAACCTTTTTTCAAATCATTTATATCAGAGCCGTAAGGTCTAATTCCACCTTGAGGAAATACACCCAAAGACCAACTTGTAGATAAAATATCTTTTACTGTTTTAAATGTCGCAATTTCAGGTTTTGTTCTATCAACTGCAAAAGCTCCCAATCTTTTTACGAGCCATTCAAATTTATCACCTTTTTGGAACAATTCTTTTTTAGCCATATAAGCAATCGGTCTGCCACAAGCCATTGTAACCATCGGCGGATCAAAGTGAGAAACATGATTTGCGGTATAAATAAATTTTCCGCTCTTTGCTTTTGTCGGAAGATTTTCTCTACCCGAAATCTTGCAATCATAAAATATTTTCATAAACGGAATTACAACAAAATACAGAAATGACATATAAAAAATCGTTCTGAAAATATTATATTCATTTGGATACCTTCTATTATAATTACGCTCTTTGTTCATCACCAGCTCCTAAATGTTCTCCTTGCGGTTCTACATATTTAAACCCTGTTAGCTCTTGAATTTGTTC
Source organism: uncultured Candidatus Melainabacteria bacterium (assembly GCA_937898445.1). Taxonomy (GTDB): domain Bacteria; phylum Cyanobacteriota; class Vampirovibrionia; order Gastranaerophilales; family Gastranaerophilaceae; genus Stercorousia. Next base: position 853 of record CALEJY010000228.1, read on the forward strand.
TATCCATTGTTGTCTTACAACTTCCGGATCTTTATTATACGGAATAGGTTTTCCGATTTTCACTACAACTTTTCCGGTAAATGGCAAGTGTCTTGCCTCTTGAGTTCCAACGATACCAATCGGAAGAACTGCACATTTTGTAATTTTAGCAAGTTTTGCAAAACCTTCTGTAACGCCTGTTATAGTACCAGGAACGCCTCTAGTACCTTGAGGGAAAATTCCGAAAACCCAGTTACTTTTTTTAATTTCCATAACTGTTTTTATTGTAGAAGGCCCTAAACTTTCTCTATTTACGGCAAAAGTTCCTAACCAATCAATCCACCATCTGATAAACGGGATATCAAAAAGTTCTTTTTTCGCCATGAAAGAAACTCGTCTAGGCAAAATACCAGCAATCATAGGTGGATCCAGTGTTGATAAGTGATTTGGACAAACAATATACGCATTGTCTTTCGGAACATTTTCCAAACCTTCAACCTTCAAGCGATATATCAACTTACACCTAATCATATAAAAAATTCTGCATATAATAAATTGGAAAATAGTTCTCCAAACATTATATTCATCCGCAGTTCGCCTTGTATAATTTTTATCTTTATCCCAGAACAAGATTTCTCTCCTATATTTAATAATACAATTATATATGCAAAGTTTGCACATTACAAGTTTTTCATATATATTATAACTATTATTAAGGAGAGAAAAATATGAAAACATCAAATGTAGAGCTAGAAAACGAGCTATTTAAAAGCGTTTACGACAAAACTCCCGATTACATAAAAAATCTTAACCTTATGGATTTTTCACAAAAAGGCGAGTTTACATTTACATTGAAAAGAGAACACTTAAAACCTTACGACAAAGACACAAACCCAGAAGGTTTGAACCTTGAAGAATGGTTTGCAAATTACGCAAAAGAAGCAAAAGTTTCAACTGCAGGAATTAGAGGACCACAAAACATTCTTTATCCGCAAGACACAAGATTTCCGATTAACTTAGTCGGAATTGTTTTGGCAACTTTAGCAAAAGCCCTAGTTGCAAATGAAAAATACAAAGGCAAACAAATCGTAAAAGTTGCAGGTAGAGAAGTTCGCTATAATTCAGACTTATTCCTAGATGCAATCGCAAGAATACAAGCAGCGCAAGGAATTAGAACTCTTGTGCCAGAAGGCAAAAAAACTATTCCAATTTGGCTTGCATCATTTTTGGCTTTCAAACTAGACCTTTTGGGCGGAGAATATATTACATCAAGTCACGGTATTTCCGTTAAAAACGCAACAAAAGACCTAAACTGTCAAGGCAGTCAATATTTGCCGGAAGAATCTATGGAGTTTGTAAACAAAATTCAAGAGATTTTTGACGAAACAGAAAAAAAAGGTTCTTACGAAATTAAAATCTCTGCAATTGACAACCCGTTGATTGACGAAAAAGTTTTAGCTAACCTTGATGATGGTGTTGATTTATACGTAGAATACCTAAAATCAGGTGTTGCACAAAAAATC
>CALEJY010000229.1 GCA_937898445.1 uncultured Candidatus Melainabacteria bacterium
CTTCACTTTCAGGAGTGTTTTGAGATTGTAATTCTGCCAAATATCCTGTTTTTTCAATAACAAGAGTTACAAAATCTTGCAATGAATATGAATCTTTAGCGTTTACAAATTTCAAAATCAATTCTGAAAAATCTTTCAATTTTGAACGAGTTCTTGGCGGAATTTCAACCGCATCTTCAATTCGTTGACATGCTGCAAAAAGACTGATATCTTCTTTATCAGCAAAATCAGAAAGATTTTTAACCGTAGTATCGCCGATTGCACGTTTCGGAACATTTACAATTCTTCTGAAACTTTGCGAATCATCAGTATTATAAATCAATTTCAAATATGCGATAATATCTTTAACTTCTTTACGGTCGTAGAATTTTAAACCGCCATAAATCTTGTACGGAAGTCCTGCCGCCATACAAGCTTCTTCTAACGCACGAGATTGAGAGTTTGTACGGTAAAGAATTGCATATCTGTTATAATCTCCGCCGGAATCCTGTTTAATTCGGCTTGCAATAAAGTTTGCCTCATCCGCCTCATCTTGCGCTTCAAAGTAATCAATTAATTCGCCATCACCTTTTTGTGAATACAGAACCTTATCCACACGTTCTGTATTGTTCTCAATGATTGCGTTTGCGACATTCAAAATGTTTGCGGTAGAACGATAATTTTGTTCAAGTTTGATTAATTTTGTTTTTTTGAAATCTTTTTGGAAATTCAAAATAATCGTATAATCCGCACCACGCCAGCTATAAATTGACTGGTCGACATCACCTACAACGCACAATGAACGTTCATCAGGAATATCCGGCTCAAGGTTTGTATAAAGCATATTAATAAGCTTGTATTGCGCCATGTTGGTATCCTGAAACTCGTCGACCAAAATATGTTGAAACCTGTCATAATACTGTTGACGAACATCTTTACATTGTTCAAGAAGTTTTACGGTCAACATCAACATATCATCAAAATCGATTGCGTTGTTGTTATTCAAAGAATTTTCATATTCTTCATAAATTTGAGCAATTTTTTGTGATTTAAAATCTCTAGCAAAAGTTGCGAAAGTATAAGCATCCTGCATCTTGTTTTTAGCGTTAGAAATAACGGTTTTAACAAGTTTTGGCGCATAAACTTTATCATCAAGATTAAGTTTTTTGATAGCTTGTTTAATTACGGCGTTAGAATCCGTTTCATCATAAATTGAGAAATTTTTATCCAATCGTTTTCCTGATTGAAAACTATAATTTTCAATATTTTCTCTCAAAATTCTTCCGCAAATACCGTGAAAAGTACCAACCCACATATATTTTACAACATTTTCGCCTAAAATATTGCCAAGACGTTCTTTCATCTCTTTTGCCGCCTTGTTGGTAAATGTAACTGCAAGAATATTGCGAGGTCTGACACCATTTTGAATTAAATACGCAATTCTTGAAGTAAGTAATTTAGTTTTTCCGCTGCCTGCACCTGCCAGTACCAACAATGGTCCTCTAACAGTTTCTACAGCTTCTCTTTGTTCTTTGTTAAGATTATCCAGTATATTTTCCATATCCCTATTCCCAAAATCAAATTTTTGTGATATAATCAGCATAAACTAAAAATGTATAGATTGCAATGAGAAAGTAGGAAAAATGGTAGAAACTGATATGACAAAAGTATTTATGGGTTCAGAAGACGAAAACAAAGAAAAACAAGGTTCAATCGTAGTTCCGATTGATGAAGATATGGATACAGTTTCATCAGGTTCACCCGACACAGTTGATGAACTTGCTATGGAATTAGCAACAATTCAACAATCAGCGAAACGTATTGCGATTATTGGAAGTCGTAATCTTCCTATCACTCACCAACAAATGATAGAAACATTGACAACAGCTCTTGTAATGCAAGGCAATACAATTATTACATCAGGTGGTTCATCAGGTACAAACGCAGCCGCTATCAGAGGTGCAATGAAGGCTAATCCTGACAAATTGAGAGTAATCTTACCTCAAACAATCGGACAACAACCATCAGATGTACAAAACCAACTTATCGGCGTTCCAAATATTATTGAACATCCGGATAGAGCAATGATGACTTTGGCTGACGCATCAAGAGTTTGTAACAGAGAAATTATTGACGAATGCAATCAATTAATCTGCTTCCTATCTCATACAAGTAAAACTTTGCACAACGCCGTTCAATACGCAGAAGAAGGTCACAAAGTTATTACTGTGTTCTATTTAGACTAATAAAGTAAAAAGTGAAAGGTGAGAAGTGAAAAGACCATTACTGTCATGATCTTTTGACTTTGTGCATAAATATGTCTGACAATTTAAAAAAACTTACCGGTAAAAACAGAAATGAATACGAGATGGTTGCAAAACATCTTGTAAATGATTGTGATGTCGAATTGTTTAAGGAACTCGTTGATAACGATGATTTTCTTTTCGATTTTGTCAAAAACAATGTCGCACAAAGAATTTCAAACGCTATAAACGAAACAAATTACCAAAATTTGCTTGAATTTTTAAAATACTATTCTCAATCTTACGAAGATACAATCGTCTCAGCTCTTGTAAAATACGCTGATGAAGATTTGACAGACATAATGCTAGACAAGTTTGAAAACGGAAATGATAGCGAAAAAACTTATGCCGCAAAATATTTTGCCAAAATCCAAGATCCGCTGGCTTATGAGTTTTTGAAAAATTATTCCAATTCAGAAAATGAATTTCTTGCCCAAAATTGTGCCTCAACACTAGGCGCATGGCATGATGAAGAAAGCTATAATTCTGCAATCGAAAGATTAAAAAACGAAGATGATTTTGAAAAACTTTCAGCAGTAAAATTTTTAGTCGCTTATGGCAACAAATCTGCAATTCCTCAAATTATTGAGGCAATGAAAAATTCCACAATGGCAGAAAATATTGCAGGTGAAATCCCTTATTTAGAGAACCTTTTCGATTTACTAAAAGATAATTACAAAGATGCTCTTTTGACAATAAATTATATTATTAATGCACTCGGAGAAATCTTACCACTTGCAACAATATTTGATTTTGAACTGTTTGAAGTCTTTGAACAACTAATAAATAACCATGATGATAGCAAATCTGCAATTGTTTTGTTGAACGCAAAAGAAAAATTTGAAACATTGACAGAAAACGACGAATACCTTTTTGATGAAGACAAAAACACAAAAAATGAAATCTTTGATATCAAAAAGTTATTAAACAATGTTCGCAAAAAAGATTTAGAAAAATATATTAATGAAGAATTGAGAGAAGATAGTCCGTTTGTCTATACTGCTCTTGATTTTGCGACCGATACACTTGCGATAAGAGAATTATTAAAATCTAATAACCAAACACTTATCCTAAAAACTGCAGAAATTTTAAAATCTTTAGGAAACTTTGACGAAACCGCAAGAACTGTCGCACTTTTAAAGGTTACTGATATAAATATTAAAGCGATAATTCGAGCGTTGTAATTTTACACTTGCACCACTTTAGACCTAAATTTACAATGGTGCATTTTTATATTCGTTCGCATATAATAGTTTTGAAAAAGGAGATTTCCGTGAAAGAAGAATTGTTATCTATAATAGAAAAAAATAGCCGCATTGATTTGTCAGAACTTGCCGCAATGCTTGGAATGGAAGAAATTGATGTTGCAAATGATATCGCAGAACTCGAAAAAGAAGGTATAATCTGCGGATATCACACTCTCATAAATTGGGAAAAAACTAATATTGAAAAAGTTACCGCTCTAATCGAAGTCAAGGTTACTCCCCAACGAGGACAAGGGTTTGACAAAATCGCAGAAAGAATTTATAAATACCCTGAAGTTAAATCAGTTTATTTAATTTCCGGCGGATATGACTTGCTTGTAACTCTTGAAGAAAAAACCTTAAAAGAAATTTCAAACTTTGTAACAGACAAACTTTCAACCCTAGACAGAGTTTTGAGTACAGCAACCCATTTTATCTTGAAAAAATACAAAGATCACGGAACAATTGTCAACAAGGTTGTTGAAGAACAAGAAAGAGAAATTATTACACCATGAAATACCCGATTTGCGAAAAAGTTCAGAATATAAAACCGTCAGGAATAAGAAAGTTTTTTGACATCGTTAGTGAGATGAAAGACGCTATTTCATTAGGTGTTGGCGAACCTGACTTTGAAACTCCATGGCATATAAGAGATGAAGGAATTTATGCTCTTGAAAAAGGGAAAACTTTTTATACCTCAAATGCAGGCTTAAAAGACTTACGTAAAGAAATTACACACTACATTTCAAGAACGCAAAAAATCAATTATGACCCGCTAAAAGAAGTTATCGTAACCGTTGGCGGTTCAGAAGCTATTGATATCGGTCTTCGTGCGATGATTAACGCAGGTGATGAAGTTATAATTCCGCAACCATCTTATGTTTCTTATGAGCCTTGCGCAATTTTAGCCTGCGCAAAACCTGTTATCATAAACCTTAAAGCCGAAAACAATTTTAGATTGACTGCACAAGAATTAAAAGAGGCGATTACAGATAAAACCAAAGTTTTGATTTTGCCTTACCCGAACAACCCGACCGGCGCAATTATGGAAAAATCAGATTTGGAAGAAATTTCAAAAGTCATAATCGAAAAAGATATTTTTGTAATGTCAGATGAGATTTATAGTGAACTCACTTATAACGGGAAACACGTTTCTATAGCAAGCATTGACGGTATGCAAGAAAGAACCCTTTTGATAAACGGTTTTTCAAAAGCTTATGCAATGACAGGCTGGAGATTGGGTTACGCTTGCGGACCGGAACCGATTATTAAACAGATGACAAAAATCCACCAGTTTGCGATTATGTGTGCGCCAACAACGAGCCAATATGCCGCAATTGAGGCACTAAAAAACGGTGATAGTGACGTTGAAGAAATGCGCCAAGCATATAACCAAAGACGACGTTACTTAATCAAACGCTTTAAAGATATCGGATTAGAATGTTTTGAACCTTTTGGAGCTTTTTACGTTTTTCCTTGTATAAAAGAATTTGGAATGACAAGCGAAGAATTTGCAACAAAATTCTTGATGGAAGAAAAAGTCGCAGCCGTTCCCGGAACAGCGTTTGGACAAAGCGGAGAAGGATTTTTACGAATATCTTATGCCTACTCAATGGAAAATTTAAAAGAGGCAATCGACAGATTAGAAAGATTTGTTAAAAAATTAAGAAAATAAATTAAAAGAGGCGGAATTTTTATTCCGCCTTACATTTTTATATCCTATACGGATAATCCTTTTTAAATTCCCAGTTATCTAATTCCAAAAGCCTTGCGCAATACACGACACCATTATTATTATTTTTACAGTAGTCTAAATATTGACTTCTTGTCATATTATTTCTGTCCCACATCATTCTGCGTGTACCGTAATTATGCCCTTCTGGGTAATAATATCCTGCAGTTGATGACGGCCAAATATCCCAAACAAATTGGTCACGCCCGGCTTCATTAGGTGGTTTTGAGCCATTCACATCATACACAAAACTAAACGCACCACCGTTATAAAAATGCGCATTTGAACCATCTCCAAAATATATAGTTACTTGGTTTTTCGGCACAACTTTGCTATCTTCGTCGTTTTCAGTTGCTCCATCTTCTATTTTTACGTATTTTATATATTTTGCAAAATATTTTTCAAAAAATCGTCTTTGTTCAGAAAAATTCGCATTCCAATCCAAATCCCCATTTTCGTCTTTTATGTCGCCAGTTCTTTCCCAATCTCCACTCGGACCGTTATCTTCTTCTGCCATAAGCATCATTTGATTGAAGATTGAATTAAATTTTTTCAATCTAGCCGATGCCTCTTGTTTTCTATAACTTTGAATTAATGAGGGCATAGTCATAGCCGCAACTATTCCAATAATTCCGAGAGTGATGAGAACTTCTGCGAGAGTAAAAGCAGCTTTTTTAAGTGAAAAGTGAGAAGTGAAACGTGAAAAGACCGTATCGTTATGAATAA
>CALEJY010000230.1 GCA_937898445.1 uncultured Candidatus Melainabacteria bacterium
AAAACGTAACAACTCAAATGTTAGGTAAAGCAAAACGTGTTACTGTTACTAAAGATGAAACAACAATCGTTGTTGGTGACGAAACAAAAGATGCGGTTCAAGACAGAGTTCGCCTAATCAGAAAACAAATCGAAGCATCTGATTCTGAATACGATAGAGAAAAACTTCAAGAACGTGTAGCAAAACTTTCTGGTGGCGTTGCAGTAATCGAAGTTGGTGCAGCTTCAGAAGTTGAACTTAAAGAAAGAAAATTGAGAATTGAAGATGCTTTGAACGCAACTCGTGCAGCTAACGAAGAAGGTATTGTTCCTGGTGGTGGTGTTGCACTTGTAAGAGTTCAACAAAAATTGTCTAAGATGATTGAAACAACAACATTTGGTTCAGATGATGAAAAAATCGGTTTCAAAATTTTGACTGCCGCTCTTGATGTACCTTTAAGATCAATTGCTCACAACGCAGGTGCAAAAGCTGATGTTGTAATCGATACAGTAATGTCACACGAAGCCGCTTACGGTTATGATGCTTTGAATGATGAATATGTTGATATGTTTAAATCAGGTATCGTTGACCCTGCAAAAGTAACTCGTTCAGCATTGGAAAACGCTGCATCAGTCGGTTCTATGTTATTGACAACAGAAGCTGCAGTTGTAGATATTCCGGAAGAAAAGTCTGAAGTTCCAGCTATGCCACAAGGTATGGGCGGAATGGGCGGATTTTAATCCGAATAAAAATAATACTTAAACTAAAAGAGCAATTTGAAAAATTCAAATTGCTCTTTTTTGCTTCCAATTATTCTAAATCAAGTTGTCCACTTTTTATAAATGGACCACCAGAACTATCATTATCAATATTCAAATCTCGTTTTCCGAATGTTTGAACAGGTTCTTGTGATGTTTTTACTGGTACGAGTTTATTATTTTGAACATTAAACTTATTACCTTGTGAATCCACTAAAGCTCCTTGTTGAACAGTGTACATTTTACCACCATAATTCAATTGAACGCCATCTTCTTTTAGAGCTGCTTCCATGAAATTTGAAGAAAGTTTTGAATAATCCATTTTGGATACAGCTTCAGTAGTTATATCTTTAATCGATTTACCTGCATATTCTCCTGAACCCTGCGCTGTTCTGTCGGACAAATCTTGTTTGTAATCAGCCATAAATTTTTTGACTTCTGAGCCGGTCATAACATGCCCGTCTTTACCTTTAAATACTAAAGTAGCTTCTCCTCCGATTGAAACATATTCAGCATTCAATCCTTTTGGAATTTCATCGTTTTCACCTAATTGCAAAGCAGATTTTACGGTTTTGTCAAACTCACTTTTTGTAACATAGGTGTTTTTGCCTGCAGTTGTAACAGTAACGAGTTGTTCACCTCGTGTTCCATCATCATTTACGGCATAACGAACTTTATTTCCATCTTTATCATGCAAAATTTCTATCGCCTGTTTTTGACCATTAACCATACGGTTCAGTTGTTTCCCTGTCGCTTGAGGAGCTACATCAATGTGTCCGATATTAGGTTTCAAAGACATATCAGCTGGATTTGTTATAGTTTTTGCTCTTTTTAGTGCATTAGCAGTAACTACAACTTCTTGCAAATTATTGTCTTTAATTGTCTCATCCTTTGGTTGTGCAGAAAGAGATTTTGTTGTTTCATTACCTCCTGTCAACAAATTTTGAATTTTTGACCAAACACTATCATCAATAGTGACAGTTCCTTCATCGACAACAAAGTTTGACTGATAAGTCGATTTATCATTTAAATTTTTTTCATTAGTCGTATAATTGTTACCTGATTTAAAAATACTTTTTGAATTTTGTGCGTTATTTACTTCTGCAACAACTTTTTGCCATGTTGCAGCATCTTTATTTTTGATATTTGCAGCACCAATTTTATCTCTAATTGCCTGAGTTATACCTTGTCCATTGCCAATATTAATTTCCATCAAAGCTCTCCTGTTTTTATCTCTCTTAAATATATAAAAACAATTGAGTTACCTAAATTTCAGACAAAATTCCACTCACCTCGTACAATATCATAACATATCGCAGAGGATATCAGGGTTTGAGGCTATTTTACAATATTTACAAATCGTTACAATAAAGTCTACAAATCGAATAAAACACTCGACAAATAACGTTCTCCTGTATCAGGTAAAATTACAACGATTAATTTGTCTTTGTTTTCAGGTTTCTTAGCTTGTTCAATTGCTGCAAACATCGCCGCACCTGATGAAATACCGCATAAAATACCTTCTTCTTTTGCCAACAATCTGGCAGTATTTATTGCATCTTCATCTTTTACAGGAACAATTTTATCCACCACATTTCTGTCAAAGTTTTTTGGAACAAAATTTGCACCAATACCTTGAATACCGTGTCCACTTGCCTGTCCGCCGGCAAGAACTTGAGATTTAAAAGGTTCTACGGCAATAATTTTAACATCAGATTTTTTGTTTTTTAATGTTCTTCCGATACCGGAAACAGTTCCACCTGTACCAACTCCGGCAATTACGATATCAACTTTTCCATCTGTATCGTTCCAAATTTCTTCGGCAGTAGTTTTTTCGTGAATTTCAGGATTTGCAGGGTTTTCAAACTGCATAGGTACAAAAGAATTTTCGATTTCCTTATTTAATTCAAAAGCCTTATCAACCGCACCTTTCATCCCCTTGCTACCTTCTGTCAAAACAAGTTCTGCACCATACGCCATCATTAATTTTCGGCGTTCAATACTCATTGTTTCAGGCATTGTAAAAATAACCTTATAACCTTTTACTGCGCAAGCAAGAGCCAATCCGACACCCATATTACCACTTGTAGGTTCTATAATAACAGTATCTTTATTTACAAGTCCTTTTCCTTCTGCATCTTCAATCATATTCAAAGCCGGTCTGTCCTTTATAGATCCAGCAGGATTAAAGCTTTCTACTTTTGCAGCAATTTTAGCAACGCAATTATTATTTAATTTATTAATTTCTACTAGTGGTGTATTTCCGATTAATTCTAAAATATTTTTTGCAATTTTCATAAATTTTCCCTCTTTTCGAGAAAATTATAACACGGAAAAATAAAACAGGGTTGATTTTATCAACCCTGTTACATCTAATTTATTCAGCTTCCGGTGGTGGAGGTGGAACTTGTCCGTCTGGTTTTGGACCGAATGGTGGACAAGGACATTTTTTGTGTTCTTTTTCAAACTTTTTGCGACCTTCGTCTTTCATTTTCTTCAATTCTTTCAATTGTTTTGATGTAAGAATTGATTCAAATTCTTTCATATTCTGCATTCTAAGTTCGTGCATACCACGTTTAAGTGCGCCGATTTCTTTTTGTAATTGTTCGATTTGTGCTTGTTTATCACGTTCTAACAATTTAGATTTTTTCAAACCTTCGATTGCACCTTGTTTTTCGTGCAACTTAGCCATAAGCGGTTTTATTTGTTCATGACCTTTTTTGCGAATTGCTTCTGCTTTTGCTTTTTGCTCATCAGTTAGTTTCAAACGTTTTTCAAATTCAGCATTACGTTTTGCAAAATCTGGTCCTTTAGGTGGTTTTTGACAATTGCAAGGTGCTTTTTTAGCGCAATTGCATTGAGGTTTTCCACAACCACAGTTGCAAGGAGCTTTTGTGTCAGCAAAACACATAGTAGCTGATGCAAACATTAATATGCTTGCCATAATTAATGATTTTTTTAACATGTAACATCCTTTCTTTTATAACAAATCTTGTAGTTTAACTGCTAATTCTTTTTTAGCGTTATAAAGTCTTGACTTTATTGTCCCTACCGGACATTTTAGTTTGAATGCGGCTTCTTCGTAAGTATAACCGTATATTTCGCACATCATTACAACTTCTTTGAACTTTGGTTTCAAGCTTTCTATCGCCGTTGTAATTGTTTTTTGTCTGTCATTTGTAATCACTCTCAATTCTGGAGTTGATTTTTTGTCTTTGATTGTGTTCAAAACATTATCATCAGGGGTCAAAGCGTCTTGGTTGCGTTTTTGAACCGATTTTAAATAATCTTTTGAAACATTTTTAGCAATAGTATTTACCCAGCTTTTAAAAGTTCCTTGCTCTTTGTATTTTTCGGAATTTTTCCAAACTTTGATATATACTTCTTGCTCTAAATCTTCGTTATCTTCTTTTGTAATAAGCTTTATGATACTTCTTACATTATTTTGGTTGGTTTTAATAATTTCTTTAAAATCCATTAACTATTCCACCATTAACAACCCGTATGAATCTACAGGAAACCCTAAATCGTCTGCACTCAAGGTTGTTCCGTACTTGATAATATCAGAAACATCCGAATTTAAGTTTACTACACCCAATACCGTTCCACTAAAAAGTATTGCAAATACTGCGCATGCCATCCTTAGTTTTGCATAATTCTTTTTCTTTTGAACGTAATATGGTTTAACCTCTTTCAACAACTCGGAAACTTTGTCCATTTGCTCCTGTTCTTTTTGGCATTCAGAACAGTTTAGCAAATGCTTTTTCATCATTTCTTCGTTTCCGAAAGTAAATATAGCTTCGTATTTGTTACATTTTTCTGTCATTTGTTTAACCTCTATACTAATATAACGATTAAAAAATAAAAAAGTTCATTTACGAAAAAAATTTTTCGTATTATTATAACA
>CALEJY010000231.1 GCA_937898445.1 uncultured Candidatus Melainabacteria bacterium
ATCAACAAATTCAATAGCCGTAGGAATAATTACGTCAGTCTTGCAAAGTTCCGCAAGTTTTTGAAGTCTTTCATCAGGAACATTTACAACCCCAACATTTGGCTCAATTGTACAAAACGGATAATTTGCACTCTGAGCGTTTTTCGCACTAGTCAATGCGTTAAATAAAGTTGATTTTCCAACGTTAGGTAATCCTACAATACCAGTTCTTAGCATATTTATATTTCCTTTTTCTTAAATCTTTTTACTCTGTTTTAATTTTAGCATAAAATTTTCTATGCGACTTCGCCGCCGTCAGGTTCCGGTCCAATTACTTGAATACCGAATTTGGTTCTGAACAAGTGTTTTACTGTATCGCCTTGAATTTCGTACATCATTTTATTAAACAAGTCATAAGCTTCACGTTTATATTCAATCAACGGATCTTTTTGACCGTAAGCACGTAATCCGATACCTTCTCTCAACATATCAATATTGTGCAAGTGGTCAATCCATTTGTTATCAACTACTCTCAACAAAATATCTTTTTCAAGACTTCTGATAACATTATTATCGCTAAACGCCTCTTGCAACGGTGCTTCCGGATCATATTGAGTTACAACCTGATTATAGAAATTAACAACTTCTTCCTCGTGCTGACGATAAGCTCCAATTGCCAAAGTTTTTAACTTATCAAAAATCGGTTCAAATCTTAAATTCTGAACATCAGAAACCTGTACACCTGACAATTGCGGAATAATTGAGTGCAATTCTTTAATCATTGTCTGCAAGTCTTCATAAACATATTCTTCAGGATGAAGATCAGGCGCAATATAACTTCTCAAAAGTCTGTCAATTTCTTTTTCAATCATATAATAAATATCTTCTGACAAATTCTTTCCTGCAAGAACTTTTCGTCTTTGTGCATAGAATTTTTCACGCTGAATATTCATTACATCGTCATATTCAAGGACAGATTTTCTTATGTCAAAGTGGTATGTTTCAACTTTTTTCTGAGCTGATTGAATTTGTCTTGTAATAAGAACGTTTTCAATTGCGATATCATCTTCAACATTCAAAGCATTCATCAATGCAGTAATTTTTTCGCCACCAAAAATTCTCATCAAATTGTCTTGCAATGACAAGAAAAATCTTGTAGAACCCGGATCGCCCTGACGAGCAGCACGACCTCTCAACTGGTTATCAATACGACGGGATTCGTGACGTTCAGTACCGATTACGTGAAGTCCGCCAACTTCGACAACTTTTGCGTGTTCTTTTTCGGTTATCGCACGAGCTTCAGCCAACGCAGCCTCTTTTTCTGCCTCATAATTTTCACTTTCAGGCGTAATACCTTTTTCATCAAGCATTTCTTTTGCCAAAAATTCAGCATTACCACCTAAAAGGATATCAGTACCACGACCTGCCATGTTAGTTGCAATTGTTACTGCACCGACACGTCCTGCCTGTGCAATAATATAAGCTTCTTTTTCGTGATGTTTTGCGTTTAATACGTGGTGAGGAATACCTTTTTGTTTCAACAAGTATGAAACATATTCTGATTTTTCAATACTAATTGTACCAACCAAAACCGGTCTGCCGATTTCATGCATTCTGATAATATCTTGAACAACTGCATCAAATTTAGCTCGTTCAGTTTTATAAATAACGTCAGGATAATTTATTCTGATATCAGGTTTATTCGTCGGAATTGTAGTAACTTCAAGGTTATAAATTTTTCCAAATTCAGCTTCCTCAGTCATTGCAGTACCTGTCATACCTGATAATTTCGGATATAATCTAAATAAGTTTTGGAATGTGATACTTGCAAGAGTTTGAGTTTCATCCTGAATTTGAACACCTTCTTTTGCCTCAATAGCTTGGTGCAAACCATCTGACCAACGTCTACCTTCCATCAAACGACCAGTAAATTCGTCAACAATCATTACTTCGCCGTTTTTAACGACATAATCAGTATCTTTTACAAACAATTCTTTAGCTTTCAAAGCTTGCAACAAGTGATGAGCGTATTGAGTATTGATATCAAACAAATCTTTTACGCCAATAATCTCTTGTGCGTGGTCAATACCGTCTTCTGTCAAAATAATATTTTTATTTTTTTCATCAACTTCGTAATCTTTAATTTTTTCCAACTGTGGAGCTACTTTTGCCATCAACTGGTAAGTTTCAGCAGATTTTTCAAGACGACCGCTTATGATTAACGGAGTTCTTGCCTCGTCAATCAAAATACTATCAACTTCATCGATAATTGCGTAGTTATAAGGTCTCTGCACCAACATTTCAATATTAGATGCCATATTGTCACGCAAATAATCAAAACCAAATTCGTTATTTGTTCCATAAGTAATATCGCAAGCATAAGCAGCTTTTTTTGCGGCAAAATCTTCTGCAGATCTTCCACCGGAAAGAATTACACCAACAGAAAGTCCCAAAAATTTATAAATCTTGCCCATCCAATCGCTATCACGTTTTGCTAAGTAATCGTTTACAGTGATTACGTGAACACCTTTACCTGTCAAAGCGTTCAAATACGCAGGAAGTGTCGCAACTAACGTTTTACCTTCACCGGTTCTCATCTCAGCGATATGACCGTTATGCAAGAAATAGCCGCCAATTAGCTGAACATCAAAGTGGCGCATATTCAAAACACGTTTTCCGGCTTCTCTTACTGTAGCAAAAGCTTCCGGCAAAATTTTGTCAAGAGCTTCTTTTTCAAGTTTTCTATCAGTTTTAAAATCTTTTGAAGTAGGGCGTTTTGCCAAAATCTCTTTAAATTCATCTGTTTTAGCTCGCAATTCTTCATCAGTTAATTTTTCAAACTGTGGCTCTAAAGCATTGATATGGTCAATAATTCCCATTATACTTTTAACTTTTTTTTCGTTTGGATCGCCCAACAACTTTAATAAAAAACTTAGCATTATAAAAAATTCCTCTCCGTCTGGTAATTCAATGTTTTTATAATAGCATGGACAAAAAAAATATTACATTGCCTTAACGAAATATTTATATTTCATAAAAAATTGATGGAGATTTTCGTAAAATTTGTTAACCCTCTCTTGATTACAAAAATAATTTGTGCTTTAATCAATTGTGGAATGGGGTAATTCCTCTTAACCCTGTTCAAGGATTTGGCAAATACGGCGCGGCTGCGGTGTTTGAGCAATCCGCAAGTTACAACAAAAAAAATAAGGGAAAAACAAAATGTTAAAAATCAGATTAAAAAGATTGGGCGCAAAAAAAGCTCCTACATACAGAGTAATTGTTATCAATTCAACTACTAAACGTGAAGGCAGACCTGTTCAAGAACTTGGTCACTACAACCCAAAAACAAAAGAAATGAAATTAGACAAAGCAGTAGCTTTGGATTGGGTTAAAAAAGGCGCACAACCTACTGAAACAGTTGCATACTTAATCAAAAACTGCAACGAAGACGGTACTTTGAACTATGTAAAAAAAGAAACAGTTAAGCTTTCTAAAAAAGCTCAAGCTAAGGCTCAAGCAGAAGCAGAGGCAAAAGCAGCTGCTGAAGCTGAAGCAGCACAAGCTACAGAAGAAGCTCCTGCAGAAGCATAGTTTATACAATAAACATTTTATAAAAGAGGCTGAGAAAATTCTCAGTCTTTTTTGTTATAAATTAATATTTTCGTTCTGCTTGTTTAAACTTTATTCTAAAATATATCCCCATTATTGCAATAGCAACTGCCCCCGCAATAGAAACAATATCATTTGTCGTCATTTTAATCACCTAATTTTTAGAAACATGCCTGTATTTAAAGCTAAAATATACACCAACTAAACCTAACGCAACAATTCCAGCTAAAGAAACGATGTCATTTGCATTCATTTTTGATTACTCCTATATTTTTGTTAATTTTTTCATTTATCCTCATTATATTTGCAATAAATAATACTTCAAAGTAAATTCCAAATATTAACAAAAAGCTTTTATATACTAAACTCATATTTGCTAATGAAACACCAACCAATCCACCGGTTAACAATGCAACAACTGCGATTAGGCTGGTTCTTAGACTTATCAGATTTTTATTTGATTCTTCCAAATATTTCATAACACAATTATACAGTTATTTTATCAACTGTCAATCAATTAAAATATTGATAAATAAAATAACTAGTCGTTATATTTACTGATTTCTATAAAGTAGTTTTCTAAAGCCAAATAACCTTTGTATATTTCATTTGAAATATTTGCATAACTTGTCGCTACAATGAATTTCAATTCTTTTGTTCTAATTTCTAATATCGCATCAGAATCTTTTTTCAATTCTTCATCCTGCGACATTGACCATTTTTGCAACAATGCTAATTCTTCATACATTTGTTTCACTGTTGTGTATTCAAGGGTATTAAAATCGTATTTAGCCAAAAGAGCTTTTTCTACATTAGAAATTCTAGGCATAACCGCTTGAAACTTAAAAACTTTTTTAATAATTACATAATTATCAGCAACTTTTTTATGAAAATATGGAATTGTATTTTTTGCCAACAACGCTGCATAAGAGCGAGATGTAAATACTTCTTCGTCGTTTGAAAAAGCACTTCTTGAAGTTAAGTCAAAATTTGATTTCTTTTCTATTAAATCTTCCGGCATTTCTACCCCCTAATAAGTTAATATTATAAAAAGAGAACCTCGTTGTCATGTAATTTTGTCAAATTTTTTACATGAATTAACAATAAGAGGATAAGTTGATAAGACAATATGGCGATAAGTGCTTTTCGGGAAAAACTTATAACTAAAAATACCACCTATAAATATATAGATGGCATTTTTAAACTGTTTTTATAAGGTTGCACCAACATCTGATGGACGGATGGAACGGCACATTCCTAGTCTGCGAATTGTTGCATGATTTCAAAAGGTTTTTCAGCAACTTTAAGAGTTTCTTCGTCAATGATACCTCTTTTTAGTTCTGAGAAAGTTGCTTTTTTAGAGTTAAATTTTTTCTTCAAAAATTCATAAGAAACTTTTGGATCACATTTGTCGCCACAAGTGAACAAATCAACTGCAGCATAACCCAATTCCGGCCATGTATGAATTGCAAGATGGCTTTCAGAAATGATTACAACACCTGAAACACCATATGGATTAAACATGTGGAAACATTTTTGAACAACAGTAGCTCCACATTCAAGGGCGGCATCCACCATATATTTTTCTACTTTATCTAAACTATTCAATGTGTTCGGATCACATTCAAAAAATTCTGCTAAAACGTGTTGTCCTAAGTGGATTTCTTTTTTACCGTTCTTAAATGCTGTAAAAGGTGATGTTACTGCCAATTCATGTGCCTCCTATAAATGTATATTATTTTTTCACTAATTTGCTTACGCAATTAACATAATACAATAAAAATCCGAAAATATGTAAATTTTACACTTTTTCTACATTTATTTACAAATCTTTTCATATAAATATACCCGAAAAGACCTTATAATGTATTATTCCAACAGGCTATTTTTATTAATATTTTTTAACAAAAACTGTTGTATTTTTTCTGTTTTATATATAAAATTCAAATATGAATAAAATTTTGGTAATTGATGACGATTTAGCAATAAATGAGCTTATAAAGGTTAACCTTGAATTGTGCGGATACAAAGTAGTTCAGGCATATGACGGAGTGAAAGGTTTTGCATTATGCAAACAAGAAATGCCGTCACTAGTTGTTCTTGATGTAATGATGCCGGATGTTGACGGTTTTACTGTCGCTCAAAGAATTAGAAAAAACGACGAAACCAAAGATATTCCAATTCTAATGTTGACAGCGTTATCGCAAATCAATGACAAAGTAAAAGGTTTTGATATTGGAGTAGACGATTATTTGATAAAACCTTTTGAAATGGAAGAATTGCAAGTTAGAGTAAGAGCGTTGTTAAAAAGATCTCGTCAAATCCCTGAAAGTGCGTCGACAAGAGAACTTTTAACCCTTGAAAACATCACATTGTTACCGGAACTTTATAGTGTAAAAATCGGAGAAAAACAAGCAAAATTAACTCCAATCGAATTTGAGATTTTCAATCTTTTGTTCCAAAATCACGGCAACATGGTTTCTTCTGCCCAATTATTAAAAGATATTTGGGGCTATTCTCCAGATGATGATATTGAAACAATTCGAGTTCACATCAGACATTTGAGAAGCAAAATCGACAAAATTTCTGATGGCAAAAAATATATCGAAACAATCTATGGCGGCGGCTATAAATTAAATATATAATTATTTTTCATTCTCATAGCCGAAGTTTTTCAAAGATTTTTGTTTTTTACGCCAATCTTTGTCTATTTTAACTTCCAAGCCTAAAAATACTTTCTTTTCAACAATTTTTTCCAGTTCTAAACGAGCCTCTGTACCAATTTTTTTGAGGAGATTGCCACCTTTACCTATCAAAATACCTTTTTGGCTTTTTGTTTCGCAATATATAGAGGCATAAATTCTATCAATGTCGTCGCTTTCTGTATAACTTTCGATTTTCACAGCAACAGAATGCGGGATTTCATCAGACGTGTTTAACAAGATTTTTTCTCGAATAACTTCTTCTGTCACATCACGCATCGTTTCTTCTGTTACAACATCTTCTGGGTACAACAAATCTCCATCAGGGAGGTATTTATAAATATTTTTAATCAATGTATCAATGTTTCGACCTGTTTTTGCGGAAATTTTCACAACAGGATAATTTTTTTCAAACAAAAGCTTATAAGTTAACAAATTTTCTTCAACTTTTTCCATTTTTTTGAGCTTGTCAACTTTGTTCATTACAATAACGACAGGAATTTGTGTTTGCAAAATATTTTGCGCAATCCATTTATCGCCCTTTCCGGCAGGCTCTGAACCATCTACTAAAAATAGGATTAAATCCGCATCAGGAACTGCCATTTTGGATTCTTCCAACAGAAATTCTCCCAACTTATTCAAAGGCTTATGCACTCCAGGAGTGTCAATAAAAACAATTTGACCTTTTTCGGTTGTGTAAATTCCCTTAATTCTTTTTCTTGTAGTTTGCGCTTTATCAGTCGCTATAACTATCTTTTGTCCTAATATTTGGTTTAATAATGTTGATTTTCCGACATTTGGTCTTCCAATAATTGCAGTAAATCCGCTTTTCATACGATACATTTCCTATAATTTATGCTATAATTTCTTCATAAATTGTAACATAAAAGCACAAAATTTTAACAAATTGGCAATTTTTTTACACTCAAAGTATTATATAATATAAGGGAAATATTTTAACGGTAGAAAATGGCAGTGAAAAAATCTAAAATAATAGGTATAGCATTATTGCTTGCTCTTGCAAATGCTCCGGTTGCAGGAACATTTGCCAACGGCAACAACAATCTTGTGCAACTTGATTTGAAGAAATCATCTCCAAATTCCGTTAATGTTACATTGTTTACGTCAAACGGCTATAACGACAATGTTATGGTAAGAAAAAAATCTGACAACAAATATGTAATCCTTATTCCAAAAGTTCAAAGTTCTGGCTATAGCGCATCTAATTTAAGCGGCGTTAGAGATTTGGTTTCAAATGTTGATGTAAAAACCGTTAATGACACAAATGGCGGTTATACAAAAGTTACATTAATTACAACCAAACCGCTTGATATTAAAACAAGCGCACAAAAAAGCGCACCTGTAACAGAAGAACAAAAAGAATACAAAACTTTGATTGCGCAAGCAAATGCAGTAAAAAATAATATAGGCAGAACAGAACCAAAACAAGTTCAAAAAACAGAAGTTACTGTAAACAAAGCTTCAACTCCTGTTGCACAAAAAACAACTACAACAACTAACAAAGAAACAAGTAATTCTAATAAAGAAGTAAAAAAACAATCAACTGCGCCAAAAATAACTTTGACAGAAGTTAATCCACAATCTGTAAAAGAAAACAAAGATCGTCAAACAAGACGTACGCAATTGGCTGAATTAATTCAAGAAGTAAAACAAGAAAAAGCAGCTGAGCAAGTTCCTGAAAAAACAATTACACCAGCTCAAAACGCTCCTGCTGATATTTCAAACAACACTCCTGATTTAGAAGTAAAAGATATCAACGAAATGCCTAAAGTTGAAAAATCTTCAATTTTGGCAACTCTAAAACACAAAGCAAAAAAAGCAGTTAAACCTATCGGGATAACAATCGCATCGTTATTTGGCTTGATGTTCGTTTTGAGAATACTTGGCGCAATTGCAGCTGCGACCAAAGAAGCTCAAGCATCATTTGTTGAACAACTTGCTCAAAATCACGCTGAAACAGAAAACTTTAAATACAACAATATAACAGATAATGACGAGTTGTCTTGGCAAGAAAAATACCAAAGATACTTGGATGCGTCAGCAAAACCTGTTCCTCGTGCTAACAACAAAGGGACTTATACATTCATCAAAACCCCAGCTGAACCTGTAAAAAAATTGAACAAAAAACGTCAAGAACTTGAAAAAATGGTTTCTCAAGTTTCAAAAGTTCGCCCAGTAGAAATTGAACCTGAAATTGTTGAAAGCGAAGATGATGCAATTCAAAAATCTATCAAATTCAAAGCTTTTGACACTCACAGAGCTTCTCTTGACACAACAAGCAGAGATAAAATTAAGAGCAGATTTAAAAAATATGAAAATGCTCTACCTTTACACGAGCAGAAAAATGTAGAACTGGGAAGTTCTATGCTTCATACAAACCCTAGAAGATTTAAAGACGCAAACCTTGATGTTGCAGACGTTGACAGAAACAGAATTAAATATGACAACTCTGATTATATTATGTCATCAGTTGATGAATTTTTCTCAATTATCGACAAAGAACAAGAGGCTCAAAAACCAAAACAACAACCTCAAGTTCAACCAACACCTCAACCGGTTGCGAAAAAGGTTCAACCTACACCTACAGCTAAACAACAACAAAAAACTCCGGTTGCAAAACCTTTGACAAACCCGATTACAAAATTGCGTAACGATTCAAAAGCTTCATACTTGAACGGATTAATAGTAAAATCAGGCTACAACATTGATAACAACAAAGGTTTCTATATCGTAAATCTTGATGGCAAATCTGCATTAATCGGAAAAGTTAATGACGAAGTGTTCGTATTAAAAAGATTTAATTCAAATGTTACAAACCCAATACAAGTAAGACACGATAACGCTAACGTTTATATGGTAAAAGCAGGCGATTTCAAATCTCTTGTAGAAGTTAACAACAACAAAATGGGCGTACTAATCGAATTATAATAACACATATAAAGGGCTAAAAGTTGAAGATTGAGTTTTGTCGTCTTGAAAAATGTTTTGAGATGTTTATAAAAAAAGTTATTCCGATTTTATTATTATCAACATTGCTTTGCGGATGTTCTCAAAAAGACAATCGTACAACAATCGAGTTTGCAAGTTGGGGTTCAAAATCAGAAATTGATATACTAAAACCGATTTTAAATGACTTTGAAAAAGAAAATCCTAATATAAAAGTGGATTTTATGCACATTCCGCAAAACTATTTTCAAAAAATCCATCTTTTATTTGCATCAAATACTGCACCTGACGTGATTTTCATAAATAATTTATATCTTCCAATTTACGCAAACGCAAATCTTTTGGAAGAATTACAAGTCCCTCAAAATGAATACTATCCGCAATCCTTACAGGCATTATCTTGGAACGGTAAATTATACGCAATCCCAAGAGATGTTTCAAATTTGGTCGTTTATTATAACAAAGATTTGTTTGACCAAAAGCACATTCAATACCCAAATCCAAATTGGACTTATTCAGACTTTTTGAAAACCGCACAAAATTTGACAGGAGATGGAGTTTTTGGAATAAGCTTTGAAGAAGATCCGCTATTTTATCTCCCATATTTGATGAGTAACGGCGGAGGGATTTTGCCTTATGAAATCAATCAAAAAGGCTCACAAGACGGATTGAATTTTTATGCTGATTTGAGAAAGAAATACCATGTTGCACCTTTAAAATCTGAAAGTGCAAGCGCAACAATGGCTCAAATGTTTTTGCAACAAAAAATCGGAATGTACATTTCCGGCAGGTGGATGGTTCCAAAATTGAGAGAAGAAGCTCAATTTGACTGGGATATAGCACAATTTCCAAACGGAAGCAAAGGTAGCATTGTTCAACTTGACGCATCCGGTTGGGCTATTGCAAAATCTTCTCAACACAAGCAAGAAGCCAAAAAACTTATTGAATATTTATCATCAAAAGAAAATAGTGAAAAATTCACAACAAGCGGTTTAATTGTTCCGGCTAGGTATGATGTTACAAATTCAAAATATTTTCTAGATGGCGGGAAACCAAAAAATTCTAAAATATTTTTAGAAATAATAAAAACATCAAAACCAACCCCAGTAACTATTGATTATAGAGAGATTACAGACAAATTAAAAAAATCGATGGAAACAAAATTCAATTAATATGTAAATAAATTGAAAAAAATGCAATTCGCAATTATAATAATTTTATGGATGGATTAGATACAAGCAGACTGACAGAACTCAAAGGCAAAATCAGAAATAAATTGAATGAAACTGAATTATACCGTTTCAAAGGTACGGTTTCTAAATTGTTAGGTTTGACCGTAGAAGTAAAACTTCCGGGTTTGAAAGTTGGAGATTTATGCTATATCGAAACAAAAGATGGCAGACGGAAACCGGCAGAAGTTCAGGCTTTTAAAGGTGAAGTTGCGCAATTACTATTACTGTATGATGGAGAAGGGATCGGGCAAGGTAGCCTTGTTACATCCACCGGCAGACCTATTACAATTCCGGTTGGAGATTTCCTTTTGGGAAGATTGATTAACCCGATGGGAGAGCCGATTGACGGCAAACCGCTTGACACAACCGGTGCAACTTGGCGACCGGTAGAAGGTCCACCACCAGGACCTTTTGAAAGACCAATTATTACAGAAGTGTTTTCAACAGGCGTTCGAGCAATTGACAGTTGTATGACAATGGGTTGCGGACAACGTTTAGGCTTGTTTGCAGGCTCTGGGGTTGGTAAAAGTACGTTACTAGGTATGATTGCTAGAAACTCTGATGCAGATGTAAACGTAGTTGCGCTAATCGGAGAACGTGGGCGTGAAGTTAAAGAGTTTGTTGAAGATGCTCTTGGCGAAAAGGGTATGGCAAAGTCAGTTTTGGTTTGTTCAACAGGAGACCAACCGCCACTAATCAGACAAAAAGCTTTGTTAACCGCAACTGCGGTTTGTGAATATTTTAGAGATCAAGGTAAAAAAGTTTTCTTGATGACAGATACCGTAACACGTTGCGCAATGGCAGGGCGTGAAGTTGGATTGTCACTAGGAGAACCGCCGACTATGAAAGGTTATCCGCCATCAATATTTTCTTGGTTACAAAAAGTTTTGGAAAGAGCCGGAAACAGTCCAAAAGGTTCTGTAACTGCCTTATATACAGTATTGATGGAAGGTGATGATATTTCTGACCCGATTGTGGATATCGTTAGAGGTATTGTTGACGGTCACATTTTCTTATCAAGAAAAGTTGCCGAAATGAACCACTACCCTGCAATTGATGTTTTGGGAAGTATTTCAAGGTTGATGTCATCTATCGTTACACCAGAACATAAAGAAGCTGCCGGTAAAATGCGTACAATTATGGCGTTGTATAGAGAAAACAAAGATTTGATTGATGTTGGAATGTATCAACCCGGAACTAACCCACGACTTGATACCGCTATTGAAATGATGCCAAAAATTAATGCGTTCTTACAACAAAGAACTTCCGATATCGTTAGTATGGATACAACCATCCAAACTCTCGTCGATATGATGAGAGGAGTGGAAATATAAGATATTTATGCAAAAAGATGCCGAGATGCAAAGAGGCATAGTCCATTTCGGTAGCAAACCAGCACCTTAATCCTCCCTAATGAGGGATGACTTAAATTTATAATTTATTAGATTTTTACATATTTTTCCTTTATGTTATCATTATTTTGAAAGGAATTAATGAAGATGATTATACCTAATAATTTTGCCCCAGCTATGCTTATAACACTTTTTGCAGGTTTATCAACTGCAATTGGTGGCGGTATAGCGTTTATTGTAAAAAAAGATAATTTGAAAGCACTATCTGTCGGTTTAGGTTTTTCTGCCGGCGTTATGGTGTTTGTTTCATTTATGGATATGTTGCCGGAAGCCGGAAAACTTTTGGCACAACATTTTCCAAATACACACGAGTGGATTACGCTTGCAGGCTTTGTTGCAGGTTTGGTTGTAGCAATCTTAATCGACTACTTTTTACCAGACCACATTGATACAGAAGATGTTTTACACCCAGACGGACCAGCTCACAGAAATTATAGAATTAAAAGAGCCGGAATTTTTACCGCAATCGCAATTTGCGTTCACAACTTCCCAGAAGGTATGGCGACATTCTTCACAACAACTCAAAATATTACACTCGGCTTGTCTGTCGGATTAGCTATTGCTATTCATAACATTCCGGAAGGTATTGCAGTTGCTTTGCCAATGTACCACGTAACAGGCAAAAAACGCTATGCGATGTTATATGCAGCACTTTCAGGGATTACAGAACCAATCGGCGCATTAGTCGGAATGTTTATTTTCGGATTATTCTTACCGCAAGTTTTAATCGGAGCTTTAATGGCTGCCGTTGCAGGTATTATGATTTATATTTCATTTGATACGTTGTTACCGCTTGCCAAAGAATACGGTGATTGGCACCAATCAATTGTCGGAATTATATCAGGTATTCTCGTTATTTGGATTAGTTTAATTTTGATAGGCGGTTAATCTCAAAATGAATTTATCAAATCTGTTTGATCTTGGAAGAAACTTATATGCACTACCTGCTTACAACGACAGAAGCGGGTTAGCACCTATGCCATTGAGATACTTTTTTGAACTAACATATCGCTGCAACTTGAACTGCCCATATTGCTATGTTGGCGACGACAGAAAAAAAGATGAATTAACAACAGAAGAATGGTTTAAAATAATAGACCAAATTCCTTTTTATTCTTTTGTAACCCTTGTTGGTGGTGAACCTCTTATCAGAAAAGATTTTATCGACATTTTGATGAAAACTTCTAAAAAAACTTTTGGCAAACTAAATGTCGTATCAAACGGGATTTTGATTAATGACGAAATCATAGATGCTTTTATAAAAAGCAAAATGATGCTTTTGTCGGTTTCTCTCGACGGTTATGGAGAAAACCACAATATTAACCGAAACAAAGACGGAATATGGGACAAAATTATGAATAATTTTGACAACATGAATTCCCGTAAAAAACGTCCAATGGTTGATATCAAGACAATTGTACTTGAAAACAATCTTGATGATTTGGTTAAACTATACAAAATGTGCGACGAAAAGAAATTTAATTTCCTTTCAATTTCTTTTTTACGCAACAATAATTTAAAACAAAATTCGGTACTATTTGATAGTTTTGTGCCGGAATTTAATGCGAATTACCCTGTTCAAAAATATTTTGATATGGAACATTTCAAAGAGATTTACAAAGAACTTGAAAGTTTGAGTAAAAAATCGAATGTAAAAATAAGATTTTCTCCAAAGTTTGAGTACTCTAAAAATCCACTTGAAAAGATTGAAAAATTTTTTAATACTCCGGCAGACAAACCCGTTTCGGAGATTTACAAACCTTGTATGTATCCTTATTCAAACATGATGATTAATCCGCAGGGAGATGTTTACCCTTGTTTGTCACAAAAAATCGGCAATATCAAAGATAAGCCGATTAAAGAAGTTTTTAACCTTCCGCATTACAGATGTTTCAGAAAAAATCTTCATGCCGCAAAAGTTTTTGGGGCTTGCCAAATGTGCTGCGAATTGTGTGTTAAGTAGCTTTTTAGCTTTCACCAGCACTACATGGACATTGTTCAGTACACCAGTTAGCTCTTTTTGAGCAATCAACTTCTTCAGGATCTTCAGACATGTCTAAACAAGTATTTTTC
>CALEJY010000232.1 GCA_937898445.1 uncultured Candidatus Melainabacteria bacterium
AGCAACGAAACTGATGACAAAGCTTTTGTTGAAGGAAAAGTTAAAGAGTTGCAGCAATTGTTGGCTGAGAATGCTGTGAAATAAGATGTTTCAATCACCAACGGATGTTGCTTTTAACTTGTTTGGTTTCCCGATATATTTTTATGGAATTGTATTAGCACTTGCAATCCTGATTGGTGTGTATGGTGCATATTTGTTGTATAAAAATTTTTATGACAAAGCTGATGCCTCAAAAATTATTGATTTTTCTCCATATATAATTATCATCGGAATAATTGGCGCAAGATTGTATTATTGCTTAGTCAATTTTTCTTATTATGTTGAACATCCGTTAGAAATTTTTTACATTAGACAAGGCGGTTTGTCTATTCATGGAGTAATAATTGTTGGAATTGTTACGCTTTATTGTTTTTCAAAAAAATATAGAATGTCTTTTTTGAAACTTATTGATGCTTTTTTATGTGGAACGGCTTTGGGACAAAGTATCGGAAGATGGGGAAACTTCTTTAATTCAGAGGCTTTTGGAACTCCGACAAATCTCCCTTGGAAACTGTATATTCCGATTACTCATCGCCCGACTGAATACATAAATTTTGAATATTTTCATCCGACTTTTTTGTATGAAAGTATTTTAGATTTTTTGATTTTTATAATTCTTTTGATTTGTTTCAAAAAGCTCTCAAAACATCCCGGAATGTTGGCATGTATTTATTTAATAATGTATTCGTTTGTGAGAATTGTAGTAGAACATTTTAGGGTTGACAGTGTTTTGAATATTCATGGAATTCCTGTGGCGCAACTGGTTTCACTTATTATAATTATTTTTGCTTCAATATTTTTGGTTGTTTTGAGCAGAAATAGTGAAAATAACTAATTTGATTTTTCTCCTTATTTGAGTTTAAATTAAATTGTTATGGATATGGATAAAAATTTACCTCAAAACGCTTACAAAAGAGCCTTAATTTGGCTTGGTGGCGGACATTTTATAAACGATATTTATACAGGTGTATTGAACCCGATTATGCCTTTTATAGCCGCAAAAATCGGTATTTCAATGGCAATTGCGACAATTATTCTTACTATTTCGCATATATTTTCGTCATTGTTGCAGCCGTTATTTGGCTTTTTTGCCGATAACAACGTAAAAAGATCTTTTATATTTTGGGGATTGATTTTATCATCAATTTTTATTCCTATGTCTGCAATGGCAAGCAAACCGTTGATTTTGGTTCTGTTTATAATTATCGGTAGTATCGGCTCAAGTTTATTTCACCCTCAAGCTTTAGGTTTTGCGTCAAGATTTGCAAAATATTCTGATGCAGGCAAGGCAATGGCTGTGTTTGTCGCGATGGGAACTTTGGGATATTCTTGCGGACCGATTGTTTCATCTGCTATTACACAGTTTTTAGGAATGCACAGAATGCCATTAATGACCGTAATTGGTTGTATTTGGGCGTTGTTGATGTTTTCTTTTGTGCCGAAATTGTCTAATTCTGATCAGCCTGTTAACAAAATTGATTTCAAAACTGCTTTCAAAAGAATTTTATCCAATCGAAAATTGAATATTTTAAATCTAATTGCGATGATGAAAACAATGATTTCGTCAGCATGTTTTATATTACTTCCGTTTTTATGGAAAAGTATGGGATATAAGCCGTTTTATATCGGAATGGCTTTGTTTGCGTTTATTTTTGCCGGCGGAATAGGTTCTTTGATTAGCAGTAATGTTGAAAAAAGAATTGGTTCAGCAAATGTATTTTATATTTCAATGATTTCTACTTTGCCATTGATGATATTGTTTGTTTTGACTTATCGACCACATCCGACATTGTCGCTTGTAATCTTTGTAATAATGGGGTTTGTTACAATGATGGCAACACCTGTAACTATGTTGATGGCGCAGAATGTTTTGCCTGAATATAAGAGTATTATTTCAGGATTTATCAACGGATTTTCTTGGGGAGTTGTTGCAATCGTAATGTCAATGTTAGGATTTGTAGCTGAAAATTTCGGCATTACAAATGTTCTATTATTTGTTGCCGTAATCCCTGCGATTTGTTCTGTATTGGTAAAAGAATTGTTTAAAGACTAGTAACTAAGTTGTTTTAAATAAAAACAAAATAGTATTTTATCTATCCCAATACGTTCAAAGCTTTTTTCAATTCATTATTTTGATGCTTGCTAGCCATTTTTTCTTGTAGGTACGCAATTTTATAAAGTAGGTTGTTGGTCAACAAATCAAGACTAAGTTTTTTATCCATTTTGTTAAGCATTGCAGTGTCGTGTTCTCCGCCAAAAGCGTGAGTATTATTTATTCCGTTAACCATAGAATTTGCAGCATTCAACGACATAAATGCGGCGTTATTCATTGTGTTAACTGCGTTAAAGCGTGCAATCGATGAAACTAACATTCCTTAACTCCTACATGTCTCCTACTGATTTAATTATAGAATAATGCGTGCAAAAAATCAAGTGTTAACTTTTGTAACGAATTGGGTAGTCTTTGAAATTAGATATTGTTTATATACTTTATATATATGAGCGCATTAAATAATGCGAGGATATTAAGAGAGAACGTTTAAATAAGCGAGAGCATAAATTCCTATTCCTTCCTAAAAACAAATTTTCAACCTTCTTAAAATATTTAAGAAGGTCTTTTTTTGTGCTACGTACTTAGTTCGTTATCACGAGAGAATGCGAAGCAATCCAGTGAAATATTAATATCATACTTGCAAAAGTTTGAAAAATTTGTTAGCATGAAAATGTATTACATAATTAAAAG
>CALEJY010000233.1 GCA_937898445.1 uncultured Candidatus Melainabacteria bacterium
GCTGCAATGACTATGCCTAGTCTTGTTCAGAATTATAGAGAAAAAGCCCAAGTAACAAGGGTTAAAAAGTTTTATAGCGTTTTCTCTCAAGCCTATGCAATGGCACTACAAGATAATGGACCTTTTGATACGTGGGGATTATCAGATTCTGTTCAAGATATTGATGAAAACGGGAATGGAATTCAAACCGACGCATCATTAGCCAATAACGACAAATTTATACAAATTATGAGTAAATATTTGCAAAAAGCAGGATATGAAAAATTTCACTCGAATATACAAAAAGAGAATGTTGGTTTTGTATTTCCTGATGGAACAAATATCAGAGGAATGTGGTTACAACCATCAACCTGTGATAGTTCAAAGGTAGACTCATATTGTGGAGATGTTTATATAAATGTCGGAAACAAAAAAAGCAACTATAATGAAAATGGCAAAAAACTTATTAATAATGATGTATTTGCTTTTATAATTCAACCTAACAGAATATATCCTTTTGGAACAAGCAACGCTCAATTTAAAAATGAATGTTTAAGTGGGAAAAACTATTCTCGTTGCTCAGGATGGGTTATAATGAATGGGAATATGGATTATTTACACTGCAAAGATTTAGACATAAACACCAAAACTAGGTGCAAATAATTTATAAACATAGCGCATCTTTTCACATTTCTCATATTATGCTATAATAACTCCATAGAATAGCGAGAAAATTATGACAGCTCAGACAAAAAAATTATCCATTGCATTTTATTGGCACATGCACCAACCGGTTTATCAACTTACACCAACCGGAGATTACTTAATGCCGTGGGTTAGGCTACACGCAATCAAGGATTACCTTGATATGGTCTTGATTTTAGACAAGTTTAAAAACATAAAACTAAATTTTAACCTTGTACCGGTTTTGTTGGATGCTTTGATTGATTATGGCGAAAATGGGCTGCACGACATACATTCCAGACTAACTATCGCTGATATTGATGATTTGAGTGATGATGACAAGGAATTTATTATAAACAATTTTTTTGACGCAAATTTTCACTCAATGATTTTGCCTAACGAAGAATACAACAGACTTTATCAAAAAGCACAACTTAATGAAAATGACGATTTGGATATCTTTTCAAATCAAGAATATTCAGACCTTATGGCATTGTTCAATCTTGCGTGGTTTGATCCGATTTACAAAAACAAATATCCTGAACTAAAAAAATTAATCAAAAAAGGCAAAAATTACACGCTTGAAGACAGAATTAAAATCATTGATATTCAACGTGATATTATCAAAAAAATCATTCCAACCTACAAAAAATATATGGAAGACGGTAAAATCGAAATTACAACAAGCCCATATTATCACCCGATTTTGCCAATTCTTTTGGATTTTAAAAATATTAAAACATCATCAGAAAGCGACCTTCCTGAAAGCTTAAAAATGGAAAAAGATGCCAAAGAACAAACTGAAATGGCTTTAAACAGGATTGAAGAAATTTTTGGGAAAAGACCGAAAGGAATTTGGCCGTCAGAACATTGTATAAACTCCAAAGTAACAGAAATGTTGAGCGATTTGGGAGTAAAATGGACTATTTCTGATGAAGGGATTTTGGCAAATTCAATCAATTTCGAATTTGTTAGAGATTTCAGAGGATATTTAGAAGATCCTTATCACTTACTAAAATCATACAATCACAAAGGCGTTGATATAATTTTCAGAGATGCAATGTTACCAAACCTAATCGGCTTTGAATACCCGAACCATTCTGCAGAAGGTGCCGCAAATGATTTGTATGACAGGATTAAAGTTGCACAAAGCAAACTATTATCATCCCCTGATGACAACCACCTTTTGACAATCGCAATGGATGGCGAAAACTGTTGGGAAAATTATCCGCAAGATGGAGAAGAATTTTTGACAAAAATTTATTCTCTTATCGAGAACGATCCGACACTAGAAACAGTTTTGATAAGCGATTACCTAGCAAAAGACACACCAAAACCGCTAAACAAACTTAGCGCAGGCTCTTGGATTAACCGCAACTTCAAATTATGGATTGATGAACCGCTTAAAAACCTTGCTTGGACATACTTAAAACAGGTTAGAGATGATTTTTCAGCATACGTAAAAGACAATCCGCAAAATCCAAATATTGAAGCAGCAAAACGAGAATTATTTATCTGCGAAGGTAGTGACTGGTTCTGGTGGTATGGCGAACCGAACGATTCAGGGCGTGACAACATATTTGACTACATATTCAGAGAACACTTAAAAAATATCTACTTATATCTCGGATTAGATGTACCTGAATACCTTGAGACACCTTTATTATCCGCAATCGCCAAACCTTCAAGATACCCAAAGGGAGAATTTACACCAATCATTGACGGAAAAGAACACGACGATGAAATTTGGCTAAATGCCGGTTGCATAAAAATTCCTGACGGTCCTGTTTTGAAAGAAAACAAGTTCTATGACAGAATTTATTTTGGTTATGACAAAGATAATTTGTACTTAAGATTTTATATAAATGAATACCTAAAAGAAACTCCTGCACTATTGAAACAGGTAAATCAAATGTACATCTACATGCGTAACCAAGACAAAAAACAGGCTCTTTCTCCAATTAGAATTATCCAAAAAACAGAAAGTATTTTGCCGATTTCAAAAGAAAAATTCCACAACGAATTGCAAATTTCAATATTTGATGGCGAAATAAATCTCGTAAGACTTGTAAAAGCTATCCCAAATAACTTGTGGGTAATTACAACATCAAAAGATATCAAAACCGCCTATGACAAGGTTGTAGATGTCGCAATTCCGTTTGATACAATAGATATTTCAAGCGGGGATACTTTAGAATTTCTGTTTGTTAACGCAAATTATGGCGTAAAAGACTATTTTGTACCAAATGAAATGCTTTTAACTATAACTCGTATGTAACAAATTCTTAACAATCACACAAAAAAACTAAAGAAATATTTTTGCTTGACGTTAAGAAAAATACAAAGGGAAATTATATATGGTTGATTTTAATGCAGACATACCTAACGGATTACCTAAATTGGACAAAGATTATTGGTCAAAACAAAACAACAACGCCGATAATCAGCTCCAAAATCCACTCTTTGACATAAATACAAAATTTACACTTGAAAACGATTTATCTAAGATTTCAGTTTTCAACGGAAATAAAAAATAAGTTTTAAATTCCTCTCTTTTCCTCGACACAACAATTAATAAAAAAAGAACCTAATTTTCAAAAGGTTCTTTTTTATTATAAATTTGTATGAATTTAGCAATTACTTTCCAGTAGAGCCAAAACCGCCTTCTCCACGAGAAGTTTCTGAAAGCTCAACCGCAACTTTGATTTCAGCTTGTTCAACACGAGCAATAACCATTTGCGCAATTCTTTCATCTAGTTCAATTGTATAAGCTTCGTTAGAAACATTCACGATAGGAACACAAACTTCGCCTCTATAATCCTCGTCAATTGTGCCGATACAGTTGATTAAAGTAATTCCGTGTTTAATAGACAAACCGGAACGTGGTCTAACTTGCGCTTCATAACCGTGTTCAAGCTCAATTTTTAAACCTGTCGGGATTAATTTTCTTTCTAACGGTTGCAAAGTAATAGGTTCAGAAATTGCAGCGCACAAATCCATACCTGCAGCACCTTCAGTCTTGTATTCAGGCAAAAATTTGTTGTGCGGTAATCTTTCAATCTTTAATACTGTCATTATATTTCCTTTCTTTTGTTTTTTATTATTATTGATGTTGGGCTGAAAGCCCAACCTACTGTAACCGACTTTGCATACTCGCCTCTTAGCCTCTAGGCATCTCCTCATCACTTCCTAGATACCTAACTGCTTCTATTTACGCACCTTTGATTTCGTTTTCGACTTTTGCCAAAACTTCATCTAATTTTGACGCATCTTTAACTCCACCTTGTGCGAAATTTGGTCTGCCACCACCGTTTGCACCTGTTGCACGAGCGATTTCTCCA
This sequence comes from uncultured Candidatus Melainabacteria bacterium, assembly GCA_937898445.1. GTDB lineage: Bacteria > Cyanobacteriota > Vampirovibrionia > Gastranaerophilales > Gastranaerophilaceae > Stercorousia. The sequence continues at coordinate 4,005 of CALEJY010000233.1, forward strand.
ACAATTTTGCCGGCATTAATACCTTTTTTAACAAAACTGTCAGAAACTTTTACGGCAACAGTTCTTGCGGATGCCAGAACAATTACGCTTTCGCCAAGTTTTTGAGCCACAAATTCAAGACCGGCTTTAATCGCATTACCATCAAGGTTTTCGATTTTTGTAATAAACAATTTTCCACCTTCAATGTCTTGAGCTTTTGACAAGAAGGTTGCAAATTTCGCTCTTGTCAAATCTTCTTTTGCAGAAGTCAATTCTTTTTGAAGTTCCTTGTTTTCTTCCTGCAATTTTTCAACACGCTCCAAAACCTCATCATACTTGCGATCTTCAGCATAAATATAATCTTCC
>CALEJY010000234.1 GCA_937898445.1 uncultured Candidatus Melainabacteria bacterium
TTTTTAGAATTAACAAAGTATTTCTATTTTCAGCTATTCTGTTGTCAAAGTGCGATTTCTTTTTCAAATCTTCGACCGCTTAAATAAGCCCTGCAATGCAGGCACAATCTTTATGATTGGGGTTTACTTCCTTTTTTATATATAAGTCAGATGCAATAAAATTATTTTTTATTCTTAATTGCTAGTGTCATCTGCATTTATTATCTTATATCATCAATTTTCTTTGTCAAGTAGTTTTTTAAAATTTATTTAAAATTTCTTAACTCTGATTGATTTTTTGAAAGTTCACTGTGCGCTAGGCACATTTCCAATTGTATGCAAAAGAAAATTTAAAATCAAGCCCATGAACCCATGTTTTTTTCATGTTTTTTTTACTTTTTTGAAAAACCTTTTATTTGCAAGGTTTTAGGTGGTTTACAAAAGTTCATAATCCCAAAAACCACACTATATCATGACGAAAGCATGCTTTTCATGTTCCCAAATTTCTCATTTTTTTGTATGAGTTATTTTCATGCTCCATAATATATACTTATATAAAAATAGAGTAATAGTATTTTATATAAGGAGAAAAAACATGAACAAAAACGTAAAAAAACTTGTATTATCATTATCAGTTTTAATAGCATGCTCATGCGCAGCTTATGCAGATGGAAACGCATTCACTCCACTAAATTTTGAAGATGCTTACACAAGCTCATCAGCAATCAGAACAACTGCAACAACAACTAGCGCAAAACCGGCAAACACAGTTTCTACAACTTCAGCAAAAACAACAACCGCTTCTTCAGAAGAACCTGTAGGCAACGCGAAAATGCAAAATGCAATCATTCAACTTGATAATGCGCAAGTAGATGTTAGAAACGAATTGTTAAATTACAAAACAAAATATTCTGATGTAGATGCTCAATACACTGCAGTTAAAGCAGAAAGAAAAGCTCTTAACAAACAAGTAAAAACTCTTGAACGCAGAATTAAAAAAATCGACAAACAAAAAGAAAATATCAGAAAAAACATGTTATAAAAAGCATGCTTACCCGAATAAGCAAATTTTTAGCCTCGCCAAATTGACGAGGTTTTTATTTTGAAAACATGCCACTAAATAGCAAAACCTTTATATATTATATATTAATCATTTCCATTATAAATTCTTATATAATTCCAATATGTTCTAAAAACTTTTTTTACATAATTTTTAGTTTCAGGATATGGAATTTGTTCTACAAATTCGTCCGTATCATTATAATGCAAGGAAGTTTTCCATCTTTGGATAGAGCCAATTCCTCCATTATAGGCAGCAACTGATGAAATATCATAACCTTCAAGATTTCTTTTTAAGAACAAATAATAATAATTTCCTAATTTAATATTCATGCTCGGGTTGAACAAAGCTTCTGAAATATTCATGCCCAATCCCATTTTTGAATTAACTTCGCTTGCAGTAACAGGCATAATTTGAGTTAATCCGCTTGCTCCAACTGCACTTTGCGCTAAAGGATCAAAATAGCTTTCTTCCCTGATTAGAGAAAGCATCAAAGGCATGTTATTTCCGGTTTGCGCAGAATATTGTTTTACATCATCATAAAAAATTACAGGATAAATTAATCGCCATCTCAAATCATACTTATCTGGTTTGTTTTTTATTTTTTCCATTGCATCTCTTGCAACTAGCATGGAGTGCGAATAATCACCTTTTTTATATAGTACCCAACTGCGAACAAAATCGTCATCAGTCAATTCGTTTACAACATCGTAATCCTTTAAATCCACAAGTTTTACAACAATATTATTATGGGTATATTTATATGGATAAACTACCGGTTTTGGGGTCATGTAATTTGTAATCAATGGTCCACGTATGTGGCTCAATTTTAAATAAGCTCGATATGCGTAATAAGAATCAGGATATTTGTCTATAACTGATTTGTAATAACTTGTATATTCACTGTAATTATTTAATTTTTCAGCAATTTTACCCAACCAAAACATCACCATTGGAGAAGAATTTGTGTCTGGGAATTTTTTCAAATGATCCATGCCAATTTTTCTTGCACTAACCAAATCTCCAGATTTAATTTTTGCAAAAAAGATATTTGCTAAAGCATCAGCAGAAAAGTTTCCGTTTGGGTATTTCAAATACAATCTGCTATAGCATGCCGCTTTGTCGTTTTGTGAAACATTTTGGCATTTCAAGCTTTGCAAGTAATCTCGACCTTTTCCGCCGGCTAATCCTAACAACCTATCAACACCTTGTGATTTTGTATTAGAAAGTTTTAAATACACATCTATAGCATCAAAAATATCGTTATCCGCTACATATTGTGAACGTTTTTGCAAGCCGTTTTCTGTCAAGAATTTTGCTCTCGGATAATTTTTCAACGCATAAGAATTTTTTACATCCAAAGCCCAACTTTCATTCATATCAGCTTTTTGCAAAAGTTCACGAGCTTTTTGATAATCCTCAAACAAATAGCATGAATTTGCCATCAACAAATAATCATCTTTATTTATATTATCAGCAAATTCTAGCCAATGATTAACCGCATTAAGGGCATGCCTTCCTGACGGAGCTTTTGTTAAATAATGTCTGAAATAATTTTGTACATCATCTTTTACAGATGTAGGAATAATTTTCGCATCTTTATATTTATTTTCTAAAATTACGCCTAAATAATATTCCGACGCAATCGCATAATCCGTATCAGGCGCATTATGAATTACATATTCAAAATATTTTTTTGCCTGTTGCGGTTTTGTTTCAACAATTTTTTGCCCCACAAGATATCTTGAGCGAATACTCAATTTATGTTTTGGATAATTATTGAAAAGTAGCTGATATTGTTTAATTTCAGACTTGTCATCTCCCAACATCCTTGCACATTCTGCCCTGTGATAAATCGCAATTGGTTTTAGACTGGAAAACAAAGTAACTTTAGAAAACAAATAATATGCGTTTTGATAATTTCCTTTAGAAAAATCTTCCAACGCAGCAGAATAAATTTCGTCAGTCTTAGATTGTGGCTGATAAACTGCGCCAAAAATCAAGCCTAAAACGACTACTGATACCGCTATAGATCCGGCTACTACTCTCTTTTTCTTATCCCAATCAAACATTATATTAATATAATATCAGAAAACTGATTTTAAGACAAGCAATGTTACACCTCTTAATTTTTACCGATTTTATAAAGAAAAGTTACATTAGCCCTGCAAGATTTAATACTCATAGTATTTTATAGTATAATATTAATGGTTAAATCAGGAGGTTGAATGTACGGAATTATATTGGCAGGTGGTTCAGGGAGCAGATTATGGCCACTATCGAGAGAACTTTATCCAAAACAATTATTAAACTTAGTTTCTAATGAAAGTTTGTTACAAACGACTTTTGAAAGACTAAATCATTGCATGCCTAAAGAAAATATAATTAGTGCAACAAATACAAAACATGTTGCCAATGTAAGAATGCAACTTTCAGAATTAACCGAAAACCCGATTATTTTGGGCGAACCTGTTGCCAAAAACACAGCTCCCGCAATAGTTTTAGCAACAAAATATATTATGCAAAAATCTGCATCAGATCCGGTAATTCTTGCAGTACCTTCAGACCTTTTGATTAAAGATAATGAAAAATTTGTATCTACAATTAAAAAAGGTGAAAAATTAGCTCAAGAAGGCTACATCGTGACTTTCGGTATAAAACCTGATTATCCGGAAACAGGCTACGGCTACATTGACACTGCAGAAAAAATCGGAGATGGATTTAAGGTTAAAAAATTCGTAGAAAAACCAAACCTTGAAACCGCAAAAGAATATTTGAAACAGGATACTTTCTATTGGAACAGTGGAATTTTTATGTTCAAAGCTTCAACAATTTTAAACGAAACAATCAAGCATGCCCCTGAAATAGCAAAAGTTTCAGAGGAATTTGATTTTTCAGAAAGCAACCAAATTCCATTCATTAATTTTGACAAAATGCCAAATATCTCAATAGATTATGCAGTCATGGAAAAATCCGACAATATCGCACTCGTAAAACTTGAAAGCGACTGGTATGACATAGGTTCATGGCAAGCAATATATAATGTTAGCAAAAAAGATGAAAACGGAAATGTTTTTGTCGGTCATGTACTAGATCAAAATTCTAAAAACTCTTTTGTTTACGCATCATCAAAACTTGTTACGACAATCGGGCTTGAAGATACAGTTATTGTCGAAACAGAAGATGCAATTCTTGCTTGCAAAAAAGACAAAACACAAGAAGTAAAACAGATTTATGAAACACTAAAAAAACAAAACGACAACACTCACCTTGTACACAAAACAGTTTATCGCCCTTGGGGATTTTACACTGTTATTGCGCAAGGAGAAGGTTTCTTGACAAAAATAATCCATGTTAATCCCGGACAAAAATTGTCTGTTCAATCACACAATTTTAGAAGCGAACATTGGGTTGTATTGTCAGGAACTGCAAAAGTTGTACTTGAAGGGAAAGAACTTATTCTTTCTCCGGGACATAGTGTAGATATTCCTTTGAAGGCAATCCACTCTTTACAAAACCCGTTTGATAAAGATATTGAAATTATAGAGGTTCAAAAAGGCGATCCGCTAATTGAGGAAGATATCATTCGATACGAAGATATGTACGGCAGAGCGTAGATTGCATTTTCAATAGTTAAAATTACATGTCATCACGCACTTGTTGCGTGATCTTTCAATATTAAATAAGCAATATTTAATCAGCACCCACCTACACCTCCCTCATTAGGGAGGAAAATTGCTCCTTTCCTATTGAGACCTCTGCCGAACAAAAGGGGCGAGGGAAAAGAAGGAAGTACTAGTGGTATGAAAGGAAATAACTTTTACGATAAGGTCTACTCACTACTCACTACTCACTATTCACCACTCACCATTCACTTATTCATAATGATAAGGTCTTTTCACGTTTCACTTCTCACTTTTCACTCCCTCAACCAATCGCCTTATTGCCTTTTCGAATGCAGCCTTCGCCTCTTGGCATCTACCAAACTTTCTCCAAAACCACTTTCAATTCCATATAATATCCATCTTTCAACAAGTCATAAAACTGTCTTGTCACATTTGGCGCAATTGCCTCAACCCATTCTCTATCAAGGTACAACCCCTCAACCAATCTCGCAAACAATTCACAAGGTTTTTCGTAATACTTTTTATATTTGTTAATTCGTGCCGAAATCCTTGATTGTTTTTTCTGAAACGAATGTAATCTAATATACGCAGCAAACGCAATCGGCATGTCCGTAAAATCTTTTTCTATATCATCTATAGAAAAAAGTTTTGTCGTTTTTCGAAAAAATCCACCCTCAACTAATCTCACTCTGTCATATTTCAAAAGATATTTGGCATTTGAACGCTTGATATATTTATCAAATTCTTTAAATTTTTTAGATCGCTGAAATTTTGGATAATATTTTTTTATTATATTTTCCTGCTCCTTAATCTTCTGTTTAACCCTGTCCTTATGCTCATACAACCTTACACAAAGCGAATTGTTATCAACAAAATTCGTAACCTTTATCAATTCTTCTTTATAAATCGGATTATCAGATTTGAAAAGAATTTCCAAACTTCCGCCGGTTTTATTCATATCCGGTTCAAGTTTTGAATGTATATAATGCGTAAATTCATGCAAAAGTGTTGGAATAAGTCGATTTTCAGAAATATTTTTTGAAATATCTATACGGTTGTTCAAAAAAAATCCCTGATGTCCTCGAGCTTTTGTTCCTGTGTGAACGCTCAAACCCAATGATTTAAAATATCTGATTAATTCTTCAGCCTTCATAATAAAAATTATACATTAAAAATTGATAACCTTAACCTTTCTTAAAATTATCCACTCGTCTATTTGCCTTATTTTTTTTATCGGAGTACAATTGATATATGGTAGTAGAAGAACAATTATATTCTGACATCCCGCCTACAAAGCTGAGGAACAAAGAGGAGAAATTTAAACCGGCTAAAACAAGTAGATTTTGGCTATGGGTAGCAAGCATGTTTTTCTTTAACATGCTCCAAAATCGTTTCTTTGCTTTCAGATATAGAGGAGAAGAAACATATTTTGAGGCAGAAAAAGATGTCCCAACAATTTTGTTTGCCCCGCATTGCAACTGGTGGGATGGGATTGTGCTTTATAATACTACTCATAGAATTTTCCACAAAGAAATCAGATTAATGGTTGAAGAACTAAACCGTTTTCCACTTTTAAGACGTGGTGGAGCATATTCGGTTAACAAAAAATCTCCACAATCTGCTATGAAAGCTTTAAAATACTCTGTTGATGTTGTTGGCGACTTGAGAAATATGCTATGTATATTCCCTCAAGGTATAATCAGACCGCCACATTTCAGACCAATCGAATTCCAAACAGGTTTGGCATATATTGCAGAAAACGCTCTTAAAAAATATGGCAAAGTTAATCTTATCCCTATGGCAGTAGATTATGCGTTCTTTAGAGATAACAGACCGGAAGTTATTGTTGAATTTGGAAAAAGAATTGAACTTCGTCAAGGTAATGAATTTGCCAATATGAGCAGAAAAGAATTAACCCATTATTTGGAAAAAGCATTGACAGAAACTTGCGACAACCAATTCAAAGAAATGTCACAAGGCGATATTACAAAATACAAAATCCTTTTTAAACAACACCTAAAATGGTACAGACGTATTGAACAACGTTTGAAAAGTATTGATTTGCCACCTGTTTCAGGGGTTTAATTCGGCATTATTTTTACGCATTATACCGTTTGAACGATTTTTCAATATTCTTAGCTATCGTATTTTTTACGGTATCATATTCTGTTGTTAATGAAGAAATTTCTGTATCAAGGTTTTTCATTTTCAAGTCTAAAGTTTCTTCTTTAGAGTTTAATTTTGATTTTTCAGTATTATATTTAGCCTCAGCTTGAGCGATTTTTGTATCATCTGAAACTTCTTTGATATAAGAATCCGTAGCATAATTTCCTTGATAATAATATCCATCATCATTTACCTTAGAAACATACAACATGCCACTTTTCAACATTTCTTGCATATAATCATTGTCATCAATTCTGGCATTTTCTGTCCAACCATTTTGGCAAATTTGATTAAATAATGCATCATAGAATGTTGCTTGAGCGCAATCGTCACTTGAAACTGTTGAGCCGGTTTTGATTGTATATAAATAACTATTATCGTTTGTTACAAAACTACTTTCTTCTTTACGACCAATATTGGCACTATACAAATCGTTTCCTGAAGCATCTGTTTTAGAAACACCATTTATATAATCTTCAACATAAGTAATATAAGCTCTCAAAACATTAGACATGTTAACAGAAATAGCTGTGATATCACTATCATCATCTTTACCTTTACCACAGTTGAAACGACAAACTAAACCAACATAATCGTCAGCTTTAGCCAAAGCTTGTCCAACAACATTTCTATCTTTTTCTTGGTCAGCTCCACCTGTACGATATGCAAAGTTTTTCAAATCTTCATCATTGTAATATTGTCTCTTATCACCTTTGCTACCCATATCACCTTTGCCTTTAGAGGTATCGCATTGGTTAGAAACCATATATGAGATTTGATTTCTTGCATATTCAACAGCAGCTTTTGTATAACTATCACCAAGATCTAGTAAATCATCAACTGCATCAAACATATCTTCCCAAGCAGAAGAATTTACGATAGCATCAATTGCACCACCTGTAGCACCAAATGCACTGTTCTTTTCATCTTGACCATAAGCAACTAATACATAATTACCGGTCAAGATATCTCCTAATCCAACTTGTCCATTTGTAGCTTCTGTGTATTGGATTCCGTTTAAATTATCCCATTTGCCATCGTCAGAATTTGCAGGATTTCTATAATACTCTTTTCCTGCTGTATTGTATAAGTTTAATCCCCTAGTAATTTCACTATCATACACAGTATCAGTAGGATTAACAGTATAACCATTTAACAATTCTGCTAATTCATTATATTTTACATTTTTTGTTTGAACTGCAACAGTAGTTCCACCACCAAGACCAGCAGCTTGGTTGTATGGAAGTCCTAAAATTGTATTCATCAATTTATCAGAAATAACACCTTGTCCGCCCAAAGCCTCAATAAACTTGTTACGCATATTTTCAGAAGGCAATGACCCCAAACCTTCTTGAGGAATACCTGCAGCTTCTGCTGCTGCTGCATATTTAGAGTTCAATGTAGCTCTGCCTTTTGGATCTGTAACAAGTACAGGCATATAGTTATTTAATGTAGATGGTGTCATCAAAATTCCATAAGACAATGGATTTGATTCATCACCTGTACCATAATAATCATAAATCAATTTTGTTTGATCAAGAGAGTTTTGATATTCGTTAGAAAGGTCAGTAAGCTGACGTGATAGAGCCAACTTCTGGTGAGAAAGACGCATAGACTCATATTCACAGTCAGATTTTCTGCCTGTTATCGTCAATAATCTAGCTTGTCCTGCCGCTAATCCCATTGATGATTTTCCTTTCTTAGTAACGTTCATGTAGTATTACGTCATATTCATTCAAAAACTTTAAAAAGTAATTACTCTTTGTAACATTTGTTAACATGAAAGATAAAAAGATTAAAAAAAAAATAAGTGTAAAAAAGCCTCTATTAAAAAATGTAAAATTGCTACTTTTGTAATACTTTTGATTGATGAGTTTTTTATAAAAAGTGGTATAATATATATAGAAAGGTGAATTGAATTTAAGAAAATTAAATATTAGTTTCGCTGCGCATGCGGAATTGTAATCAGCCGATAATTATTTTGTTATATATACAAAATATCAGAAAGGCAGAAAAGAAAATGAGCAACTTACAATTTCAAAACGATTTAGACCGATTAACAGAAGTTTTACCCCAAAAGGTGAAAAAGCACATCTCTTATGAGAAAATGGAAGATGTTATTGAGATAGTTTTAGATATCGGCAGAACACCGGAAATTCGTCACGCCGGCGGAAAGATTGAGTATTTGGGCGATGAATTTGTCACAGAAGATGACATTAATTATATTACAAGCAGAATACAAGAGTTTACATCTGATAACAGATCAGGTATTCCGGGAACACTTCACAGAATTAGCGCAATACGTAACAGACAAGGCAAAGTTATTGGTCTAACTTGCCGTATCGGTCGTGTTGTAACAGGAACTATCGCTTGTATCAAAGACATTTGTATGATGAACAAAAGCATTTTGTTCTTAGGTCGACCGGGGGTTGGTAAGACAACAAAATTAAGAGAAATTTCTCGACTTGTTGCAGACGAACTTGGCAAACGTGTTGTAATTGTTGATACTTCAAACGAAATCGCCGGTGATGGAGATACTCCTCACCCTGCAATCGGGCATGCTCGCCGTATGCAGGTTACACAACCGGAATTTCAAAAAGATATTATGATTGAGGCGGTTGAAAATCACACTCCAGAAGTTATCGTTGTTGATGAAATTGGTACAGAGGCAGAAGCTCAAGCCGCACGTACCATTGCCGAACGTGGAGTTATGTTGATTGCAACCGCCCACGGTAATAGTTTAGAAAACCTTATCAAAAACCCGACATTATCGGATTTGGTCGGAGGTATTCAGTCCGTAACATTAGGTGATGACGAAGCAAAACGTAGAGCATCCCAAAAAACGGTTTTGGAAAGAGAAAAACAACCGACATTTGATGTTGTTATTGAAATCTTAGACAGAAATACTTTAGCAGTCTACAAAGACACGGCAGAGGCGGTTGATTATATATTGAGAGGTTGGCCAATCAGACCGGAAATTAGAAAAGTCGACAAATCCTACGAAGGCGAACTTCCTCCTCAAACACAAACCAAAACAGAACCGACAATTACGGATATTCCAAAAGAGATAAACAAACTTGAACAGAAAATTCAGCCGGAACACAATACGGACAGTTTAAAATTTTCATTCTCTAGGCAGAAATATGTCGAAGAAGTAAAAGGTTTTAAAAAGATTTATCTTTATGCGGTTTCAAGAACGATTGTTGAAAAAGTTATCGAACGCTTGAATTTGAACGCAGAAATCACCCGCAATCTTGATGAGGCGGATATTGTCATTGCGCACAAAAACTTTATCAAGGGTGGCGCAAAAGTTTTGAGTACCGCAAACGATTACAGATTGCAGATATTCTATGTAAAAACAAACTCTATGGCTCAAATTCAAAAAGTTTTGAAAGAGGCATTGCAAATAACAGAAGCCTCCGAAACTTTATGCGGATATTATGATGATGCAGAAAGAGCATTAGATGAGGCAAAAGCAGCAATAAACAAAATTCTTGCCGGAGCCGAACACGTAGAATTACAACCACAAAACCAACATATTAGAAAATTGCAACACGAACTTGTAGAACAACATAACATGTCTAGCAAGTCAATCGGAGAAGGCACAAACAGACATTTGAGAATAGTTGGCGGAAAAGATTATCACAACTAAACAGAACAAAAATATTGCGAATTTAACCACAATATACAGTTAAATTTAATTCTTTTCGTGCTTTGCAAATTCTTTGTCTTGTTGTTGCATTTTATGCATAGCATAAAACATATAACCTATAAACACAAATATTGCGGTCTTGCTAATAATATCTAGAACTTTTTCCATTACTTGTCTTCTCCGTTGTTAAGTTTATTTAAGATTTTGAATAATTCAATTCTTCTTGCCATGTAAGCATTTAAAAATACACTTGCTAAAAAGAACCCTGCAACAATAAAAGCATATATCCACATGTTCTTTTCTTGTAATACACTAAAACCTATTGCTCCACCACAAGTGATAAATGTTCCTGTCCATAGGTGGTTCATTTCATTGCGTAGGCAGTTAGCTTTTTCTCTTAAATAACTAGTATCCATAAAAAGATTATATCATTGTTTTTTAAATAGCGCAATAAATAAAACAGACGAGAATATTTCATCTCGCCTGTTTTTAGATTTTTGTTCCACTGGGTGGAGCGGCACGCTTCCTACGAAGTCGTTAGCTTTTTAATTTGTACCAACACCTAAAGGTCAGGTTAAGCGACACTCTATAATCTGTTTTTATTAAGTCCCACCAGTTTCCAATGTGGTGGATGGAACGGCTACTAACAATACTCGTTATTATGTAAAAGCGCTACTTACAAGATTTATCAAGTTCATTGAATATAAATAGCGCTAATACAATTATTGTCCCAATGGGCGGATTAAGCGGCACGCTTATTTGCAACCGAGTGGTAATGAAATGTCTTTAGACTGTTTGAACTCAATTACTGCTTGAGCTGCTGCAAGTCTTGCTTGTGGAACTCTGAATGGAGAGCAAGAAACATAGTTTAATCCAATTCTGTGACAGAATTTAACTGATGCCGGATCTCCTCCATGTTCACCACAAATACCACGTTTTAGGTGTGGTCTAACTTTTAGAGCTTTTTCAAGCGCAATTTTCATCAATTGTCCAACCCCTTCTTGATCAAGTGTTGAGAATGGGTTTGCAGGAAGGATTTTTTGCTCTACATAGTTTTGCAAGAATTTACCTTCTGCATCATCTCTTGAATAGCCAAATGTCATTTGAGTTAAGTCATTTGTTCCGAATGAGAAAAATTCTGCGTATTCTGCGATTTGATCAGCTGTAAGAGCTGCACGAGGAATTTCAATCATTGTACCGAACATATAATCAACTCGGACATTCTTTTCATCCATAACTTCGTTTGCCACACGTTCAAGAACACCTTTTACTGTTTTAAGTTCGTTTACGTGACCAACAAGCGGAATCATGACTTCAGGTTTAACACCCAAACCTTCTTTTTTCAAATCACAAGCGGCATAGAAAATTGCTCGAACTTGCATTTCATTAATTTCAGGATATGTCAAACCAAGACGACATCCTCTCAAGCCCATCATAGGGTTAGATTCAGACATTGCCTCAACAATGTTCAACAATTTTTCGTCTTCTGCGTAATCTTCACCTTTTGCTTTTTTAGTTGCAACTTTTGCGATTAATTCTTCTTTATCAGGCAAAAATTCATGTAGAGGCGGATCAAGAAGTCTGATTGTCATAGATTTTTCACCCAATGCTTTAAACATTGCATAAAAATCGCTGTATTGCATTGGCAATAAGTGTTCCAGTGCTTCTTTTCTAGCTTCCGGAGTGCCGGCAATAATCATTTTTTGCACCCAAGGAAGTCTTTCTGGATCCATAAACATGTGTTCTGTTCTGCAAAGTCCAACACCTTCTGCGCCAAGTTCCAAAGCTTTTGCAACATCGGCAGGAGTGTCTGCGTTTGCTCTTACGCCCAACAATTTGATTTCATCAACCCAAGTAAAGAGTTTTTTGAAATTGTCATCCATTGTAGGAGGAACAAGATGAATTGCGCCATCCATAACTTCTCCAGTACCGCCATCTAGTGAAATGATATCGTTTTTGTGGTAAACAGTTCCATCGCCTGCAGTTAAAGTTTCATTTTTAAGATCAATTGATAGGTCTTCACAACCTGCAACACAAGGTTTTCCCATACCCTTAGCAACAACTGCTGCGTGAGATGTCATACCGCCACGAAGTGTCAAAACACCTTGAGATTCAATCATACCGTGAATATCATCCGGACAAGTTTCAATTCTAACCAAAATAATTTTTTCGCCAGCCTTGCCTCGTTCTGCAGCTTCTTCAGTATCAAAAACGATTTTACCAACCGCTGCACCTGGTGATGCCGCAAGCCCTTGAGCAATTTTGTGAGCTTCTTTTTTAGCTTTAGGGTCAAAGTCTGGTAAAAGCACTTGGTAAAGTTGGTTTGCATCAACAAGTTCAACGGCTCTTTCTTTGTCAATGATACCTTCTTCGCACATTTCAACTGCAATTCTTACTGATGCTTTTGCAGTTCTTTTTCCGTTACGAGTTTGCAAAATCCACAATTTACCTCTTTCAATTGTAAATTCCATATCTTGAACATCTTTGTAACCTTTTTCAAGTTTTTTAGCGATATCAACATATTGTTTGTACAAATCAGGCATTTCGTGTTCAAGTTCTGCAATAGGTTTTGGGGTTCTGATACCTGCAACAACGTCTTCACCTTGCGCATTTGTCAAATATTCACCATAGAATTTGTTTTCACCGGTAGATGGGTTTCTTGTAAATGATACGCCTGTTGCGCAATCATCGCCCATATTACCGAATACCATTGTTTGAACGTTTACGGCAGTTCCATAATTGTGATCAATTTTATAGTGTTCTCTGTATGCAACGGCACGAGGAATGTTCCAAGAACGGAAAACAGCTTCAATAGATTCTTCTAATTGAACGAACGGATCTTGTGGGAATTCTTTTCCTGTTTCTTTTTTAATCAATTCTTTATAAGGTTCAATCAAAGATTTCCAATCTTCTGCAGTTAAGTCAGTATCAGATTTGTAGCCTTTTTCTTCTTTAATTTTATCAAGATAGTCCTCAAATTTTTGTCTATCAATTTCCCAAGCAACAGAACCGAACATTGTCAAAAATCTTCTGTAAGAATCATAGCAAAATCTAGGGTTTTTAGTTAATTTAATCATGCCTTCAACGGTTTTGTCGTTCAAACCTAAGTTAAGAATAGTTTCCATCATACCGGGCATAGAAAGCCTTGCACCAGAACGAACAGAAACTAACAACGGATTTTCAGCATCTCCAAACTTTTTGCCTGCTTGAGTTTCAACGATTGCAAGAGCATCTCTAACTTCATCCATAAGTCCTGCCGGCATTTTGTTACCGTGATTAATGTAATCCATACAAGTTTCGGTAGTAATAGTCAACCCTGGAGGAACAGGCAGACCCAAATTTGTCATTTCTGCAAGGTTAGCACCTTTACCGCCCAAAATGTTGCGCATATCGGCATTACCTTCCTTGAATAACCATACACGTTTTCCAGTCATGATATTTCTCCTTTCATATTCATATAATAAACACCTCTAATGAATTTACTATAACACAAAATATGAAAAAAGATTATACAATTTGTTAAAATTTTAGAATTAATTTGTCGAGAAAAATAGATAAAAAAATCGCACAATAAATTGTGCGATCTATCTATTTTATTTTAATATTTATATCTTAGCAACTTCTTTCGTGTTCAACTCTATTCATAATATCTTGGAATTCTTCTGCATCAATAGTTTCTTTATCAAGAAGTTCTTTTGCAATTGCTTCCAACATATCACGGTTTGAACTCAACAATTCTTTTGCTTCTTCGTATTTTGCATCAACAATTCGTTTCATTTCTTCGTCGATTTCAAACGCAACTTGTTCTGAATAATCTCTTTGGTGTCCAAAATCTCTACCCATAAATACGTTTTCTTGGTTTTTGCCATAAGCCATATTGCCTAATCTATCTGACATCCCCCAAGCTGTAACCATTTTACGAGCAATATTTGTTACGTTGATAAGGTCTTGAGATGCACCTGTGCTAACTCTGTCTTTGCCGTAAACGATTTCTTCTGCAGCACGGCCACCTAATGAAACAGTGATTTGCGCAAGGAGTTTTGCTTTATTTGTATGAACTTTTTCATCTTTAGGCTTTGTCCAAGTAACACCCAAAGCATAGCCTCTCGGAATAATTGAAACTTTATGAAGTTCATCCGCATCTTTCAAAAGTTTTGCCAATAATGCGTGACCAACTTCGTGATAAGAAGTCAATTCTTTATCTTCATCTGTCAAAACTTTGCTTTTCTTTTCAATACCGGCGATTACTCTATCAATTGAATTGTCAATATCGCCCATTGAAATTTTTTCTTTATTTTTTCTTGCAGCTAATAACGCAGCTTCATTCAACAAGTTTTGTAAATCTGCACCGGTAAAACCTGGTGTACGTTTTGCCAAAGTTTTCAAATCAACTTCAGGTTCAAGTTGTTTATTTTTAGCATGAACTTTCAAAATCTGTTCTCTGCCACGAACATCAGGAGCGTTGATATAAATTTGTCTATCAAATCTTCCCGGTCTTAATAGAGCGTTATCCAAAATGTCAGGTCTGTTTGTTGCAGCAATTACAATAATATTTGTATTTTCGTCAAAACCATCCATTTCAACAAGCAATTGGTTTAGAGTTTGTTCTCTTTCGTCATGACCACCGCCCATTCCGGCACCTCTTTGACGGCCAACTGCATCAATTTCATCGATAAATATAATACAAGGCTGATGTTTTTTAGCTTGTTCAAACAAATCTCTAACACGACTTGCGCCAACACCAACGAACATTTCTACAAAGTCAGAACCACTGATAGAAAAGAACGGAACACCAGCTTCTCCAGCAACAGCTTTTGCCATCAAAGTTTTACCAGTTCCCGGAGGTCCGACAAGAAGAACGCCTTTTGGAATCCTTGCACCTAATTTAATATATTTATCGCCGTTTTTCAAGAAATCAACAATTTCTTCCAATTCTTTCTTTTCTTCATCAATTCCGGCAACATCTTTAAATGTTGTTTTAACCTTGCTATCCAAAAGCATTTTTGCTTTACTTTTTCCAAAAGACATAGCCTGAGAGCCGCCTGCCTGAATACTTTTTGCCATAACTGCAAGAAATACCAAAAACAAAATCGGCAACAACAAATAACTCAACAAATTGCCAATAGTTTTAGAAGATTCAGATGCTCTTGTTACTTGAATATCAGCATCAGACGCATCAAGTCTTTTCATCAATTCAGGATCATAAGTCGGTGTTAAAACTTTATATTTCAAAGTCGGAGCTTTAGCAGTTTCAGGAACACCAAACGGATTGTTCATAGTAGGAGCAACTGTTTTTTTGTTTGCAGCCTCCGGTTGAACTTTTGGAATTGCAACCAAAAAATCATCAGATTTTTCAATCTTTTTAAATTCACCTTTATCCAATCTTTCCAAAAAGTTTGAATAAGAAATCTCAGAAACCTTTGTAGTAGGCCCTGAAACAAACACTGACGAAACAAACAGAATAACTACTATTGCAAGTACAATGTACATTCCTGCTGATTGACTTTTATTCATTAGAACACCGCCCTCTTTATAACTATCTAACTTTTTATATTATAACTCAAAAATGAAATTTTGTGAACTTGTAAACAGGTTAAAGAGAAAGAGAAAATAAGCGGATTAGATGCAAAGAGGCAAAGTCCATATCAAAATAGTTATAGTAATAAGCAGTTCTTGAAAACCCAACACCAAAAATTTCTCTTGCAATGAACTTATCGCCCTATCGCCCTATCAACTTATCGCCTTTTGCTCACATAAACTTTTGTAAATAAATTTCATTTCTTTGAAATTATCCCTCTCAAAAATTTTTCTTATAAATGAGAGAGAAAAAATTATGATAGTAAATTTCAACACGATTAAAGAGAAAATTAACAAACTTGATACAATGGCAAGTCAAGTTGACATGACAAAACCAAACACAATTTTTCAAAAGAATGATGAAAAACTGTCGGTTGCTGAACGTATGAACAAGTTTTTTGAAGTTGCTGACGGCAAAAATCCTGAATGGAATGTTTAAATAAAATTTGTCAGCTAAAAAAAATAGCCTAAATTTCGTCAACAGAAATACTTGTTATACCCGAATTTCTTGCGCTATCCATAACTTTTACCATAGCACCGTGAGTTGAATCGGCATCTGTTTTAATCAAAAGTCCGTCAGGGTAATTTTTTGCCTGTGACTTTATTGTGCTTTCCAATTCTTCTGCAGGAACTTCAACGCCATCAAGATAGTATTTATCGCCCGCATCAACCATTACTGTCATTATTTTAGTTTCTTTTTGAACCTGTTCTTGCGCAACATTTTCAGGCACAGTCAAATTCAAACCTTGCTGATCTAACATTGGCGCAATTACCATCATAATAATCAACAATACCAAAAAGATATCTGTTAATGGTGTGATATTTATTTCGTTAAATGTATCTCTATTTCTGGACATTTTGTATTTCCTTATTTTTTAGTGAGAAAAAGACAATTTCAGTTTTTGTTTGAGGGATAGATATTCCGCCCTACTCTTATGTAACAGACTATGCCTTTATGCTTCTATGCATCTTTGCATCTAATCCGCTAATTTCTAACCACCTAGCTGCTTGTTTGCGTCTTTCTCCAATTCTTTTTGTTCTTTTTTGCTCAAAGGTTCGCCGGCAACAATTAATTTCTTGTATTCCGCATCTTGAGCTGCGTTCATAATTTCCATTATCTTTGCGCTTTTAACCTTTTCGTCAGCTTTTACAACAAGTTCAGCTTTTTCTAACTGAGGTTTTAGAGTAACAAGTTCATTTGTCAAACTCTGTTCTGTAACAGGTGTACCGTTTAAGAACATATTACCGTCTTTTGTAACAGATACAGTCGCATTTTTCTGATCAATTGATACTCCGCTATTTATCTCAGGAACATTTATGGAACTATCATTAGACTGGAATGTTGGCGCAACAACCATCATGATAATTAGCAGTACCAAAAAGATATCTGTTAACGGTGTGATATTTATTTCTGTAAACAGGGCCTCTTTTCCCTTGTTGTTTTTCATTGACATTAATTTTTCCTCGTCTTGAGTGTGTGTTGTCAGGTGTTACCTGATTTTTTGTAAGAAGTGAAACGTGAAAAGACCGTTTCGGTTTAGTTATTTATGGTGTTGAGCTAGAAAGCCCAAACCTACTTTTCTTTCCTAAATTGTTCGCAATGACGAAAATCACATTTGTAACTGACTTTGCCTCTATACTTCTTTGCATCTAATCTGCTTAGCTGCCTAGCTTCTTAGCCACATAGCAGCATTCTTATAAAGAGATATTTGCATTGCTTGGAGTTGTTGATTCATCGTTAGAATCTACAAAGCTCAAGAACAATAATTTGATTAATTGGAAGTCATCTTCATAACGTTTTACGATTGATTGGAATGAGTTGTAGAAAATTACTGCAACAATCGCAACGCCCAAACCAAATGCAGTAGCAATCAATGCAGATGCAATACCTGATGCAACCGCTGCAGATTGGTTACCTTGTGCTGCCAAATCTTGGAATGTAAACAAAATTCTTACAACTGTACCAAACAAACCTAAGAACGGAGCAACACCGCCGATTGTACCTAAAATTGTTAAGTGACTTTCCAATTTTCTTGATGCCAAAGATGCTGCGATATCGAATGAACGAGAAAAACCGTTTTTTTGCTCTGAAAAAATTCTAACTGCTTCCTCTGTAACTTCACCGATTACGCCACCACATTGAATAGCTAAATTTTGTGCGCCATCAAGGTTGTTTTTTACCAATTCTTTTTGCAATCTAGGGATGAAAAGAACAACATCTCTTTTGTTCTTTTTGTAAAAAGAAAATCTGTTAATTACAACGCCCACAACCAAAATTGAACAAATCAAGATTGGTGTTAATACAGGCCAGTCCATTGCAATTGAGTTCCATAATAGTTCCATAGTTTTTATCCTCTTTCTTTTGTAATTATCCTTGTTTTAATCGAGTGAAAAGTGAGAAGTGAGAAGTCCGTCACACTCACTTCACTCAAATAATTTTAGTGATATCCTGATGCTCCAAATACTTTGTCCTTTAAATTCAGCCGGTAAAGGTCTGAAAGGAGCGGTTGCTTGTACTGCACTAATTGCGGCTTTATCAGCTCCCGGAAGTCCTGAAGATTTGAATACGCTACAAGACAATAACCTTCCGTCTTTCGCAATTTTGAATAGCAACACTACACGCTTACTTTCGTTTCCTTTTGGTGGATCCCAGTTCATTTTGATACGTCTTTGTAATTCACGCATATATGGACCGAAATCAGGCTCTCTTACGGCATCAATACCAGGTCTGCCATTTGGATTTCCAGGACCAGGATTTCCGTAACCACCTGTTCCTCCACCACCGCCTTTAGCGATTTTGTTACCTGAACCACCTGTAGGTGCTAGAGAAGGTCCTGCAACATGTGAACCTTTGCCAGATGATGCAGTTCCACCGCCTCCGCCACCTTTAGCAGAAGAACCAGAACCACTGATCGGACCTGTAGTGTATCTACCTGTTCCAGTTCCTCCTTTTGGAACAGGAACTGCAAATGGAGATGAAGATTTTGCCACCGGTCTTGGAGTTGTAGGTGGTTTCAACGAAGGTCTTGCAGTAGGTGGAGCTGGTTTTGCCTGCTCAGCCTTTTTAGGTCCAACTGCAGCAGGAGCCGGTTTTTTAGCCGGTGCTGATGTATGTTGGTTTTGTTGTGTTACTTGTTTAACCATTTTTTGTAACGGGTTTTGAGCAGCAGGTTTAGCTGCCGGTTTTGGTGACTGAGTAGCTTGTTGCTTTGGAGTTCCCGGTGACAGAGAAGGCATAGAAACCTTTCTTGTCGGGTCATGATGACCGCCGGCACGAGAATTTATATCCGCACGATATGGAGTTTTTTTGTTTATAGGAGTTTCTTCCTTATCAACAAGCACAAACTCGATATCGTTTGTTTTTGGTTTCGGTTTTTCAAAAATTGTGAGGGTAATACCCATCATTGCAAGGATGAGAAGTGTTAAAGCCCAAACACCGATAACCGTCGGGTGAAGTAATGCTGAAATAAGTATTGATTTTTTCAAACTTATGTCTTCATCATTTTTCAACACCGCAGGAGTAACGTAGCCTGAACCTTGCTCCAACTCATCATCTTCTATTAAATTGTCTGTGTATTTTCCTAATAAGGACATTTATTTTCCCCAATATCTGACTTCGTGTTTTTATTTTATTTTAAAACAAAAATAAAATTATTACCCGATTTTCTAATAATTGTTATTAAAAATTGCAGGATTTACAGTAATCGGTTGGGTAAGTGTCAATTGAATTGATGAATTTGCAGGAATTACAACATCATTTCCTTTATCCCAAATTGACTTAACTACACCGCCACCGGCACCTACTGCTGTAGCTAAAGCAGTACCTTTGCCAACACTACCGCCGGCTAAAGGTGAAATAATTACACCTGCCAAAGCACCTGCACCTGCGCCTACTGCAATATCTTTGCCGTAATTTTTAGTAACATCCATTTTAGTTCCGCCAATCAAAACACCTGTGTTATCATTAGTTTTTACAACTGCGGAAATTGGAATTTGAACACCGTACGGAGTAACAATTTGAGTAAATCTCAACAAAAGTTTTCCGTTCATACTGCCGTGTTTTGCCTTAGAAACTTCAATAGCAGTACCTGTAACCGTGCTACCTGCCGGCGCAATCAAATTACCGTTATAATAAAAATCAGAACCTAAAGCTACTGTCACATTTTGACCTGTAGTCATAGTTTCAGAACTAATTGGAGTAGTAACTACAACCGGCATATTTTGTCCAGCCGGAACTGTTACAACACTACCTTTCAAAGTTTGATTTCCTTTAACCGTTTGTGAAGGATAATATTTTTCTTGATACAAAGGAACTTCTGAATTTTGTTGAACATCAAAATTCTGTGCGGCATAAGCCATTCCTGTTGTCAAAATCATAGCTGTTAATACAAATCCGATTTTTTTCATAATATTCCTCTCTTATCTAATACATTGTATT
>CALEJY010000235.1 GCA_937898445.1 uncultured Candidatus Melainabacteria bacterium
GCATCCAAACATCTAAAATCACGCAACCCAAAAGTCCAACCTTTGATGACGGTTGGACTTTACGGTAAAAATCCTTTTTTCATTCCCTAATTTGATCCTTTTTGGTTTGCTATACCAAGCCTAAAACTTTCTTATACCAAGAAAATGTTTCTACTTCGATACCATTGAATGTTGTTTTTAAGCACTGGTTTTTCAAGTAGTTTTCAAATTCGTCATTGAATTTTGACTTTTGTGATTTGCGTTTGATTGTTTCTGAAGCTAACACTGTCATAGACCTACTCCTTTTGTTTCCTAAGTGACCATATATAATTCGTGTATAAATTATAACATATTTTTTTATCTTTTTCTAGTGGGGGTAATTTAGCCATCGGCTGAGATTTGCTCCTAGTCTGATTAATTTAATTGTAAATTTTTGTTAAAGTTTTCGAACCCCTTTGACATATAGATATTAGATAATTACATGAACTTTTTCAATTGCCGATTTGGGTGATTTTTTTCTTTGCACAAATCCGCTTTTTCTGCTATAATGCTGGTAAGAAATTAATATAGATTAGGAGAGTGGCACTATTAATAAGAAGTTATTATTTTCGGCATTGTTATCACTTGTTTTGACAGGAACTCAGGTTCAAGCTATGGTTCCTGAAGCTAATTCGTTGTATCAACAGGCATGTTCTGCTGAATACAAAGAGGATTACACTACTGCGGTTGAAAAACTTCAACAAGCATTGAGCCTTGCAGGTAATGACGTTATGATTTATACAAAACTTGCAGGTGTATATAGTGAAATGGGCGAATATGACAAGGCTCTTGAAACTTATTCAAAAGTTCTTGAACTAAAACCTTCTGATGGGTATATATACTTGAGTATTGGTAGTATTTACGAAAATCAAGGCAAGTATTTAGAAGCATTGCAAGCTTATAACAAAGTTGCAGAAATGTGTCCTGAATATTTGTACAATTATTTGAATATTGCAAATGTTCAATATCAATTGAGGGATTACAAATCTGCAATCGAAAATTATAACAAATTCCTATCTACATATTCTCAACACCAAGATGCAAGAGAGAATTTGGCATCATCTTATGTTAGTGATGGAGATTATGATAAGGCGGTTGCAGAATATAATACTCTTTACACCAAAAATCCGACAGGGTTTAAAAACTTTTCAAACTACGGTTTAGCTTTGTTCCAAACAAAAGATTATGAAAAGGCTTGTGAATTTTTAGAAAAAGCAGTTGAGGCAAATCCTGACAATACTTCTGCGCATATAAATTTAGCTCTTTCATATCAAGAGTTGAACAGAAACGATTTGGCATTAGCTCAATACGATGTTGTTTTTAGACAGCAACCGGCTTTGCATTCTGTTCGTTTTGATTATGGAAACTTGTTGGCTGATATGGGGCAAGATGAGGCAGCAGTTGAAAATTACAAGATTTATATTGCAAATTATCCGGATGATGCGAGAGCTTACCAAAATATCGGTATTGTTTATAAACGTTTGAACCAATTGGATAATACAATTACAAATTACGAAAAAGCTCTTGAGTTGCAAAAAGATAACAGAAACGCTGATTTGGTTGAGGATTTGGCTGAATGTTATCATTTGAAACATGATTATGCAAATGCTTTAAAATATTACGATGAAGCTCTTTTGACTAAAAAAGATGATTACAATTTGAGATTTAACAAGGCTTTAGTTCTTCATGCAATGAAAGATTACAATGGTGCTATTGCTATTTATTCCGAATTGTTGAAAGAAAAATCAAGCGATTCTATCAACAACAATTTGGTTGCTGCTTATGTTTCTTTGGGCGAAGAAAATTTGAAAGCCCAAAATTATACGCTTTCAACAGAGTATTTTGAAAAAGCTATTGAAGGTGGCACAAAAGACAGTTTCGCATACTTTGGTTTGGCAAAATCTTACAGGGCTTGCGGAATAAATGAAAAAGCAACAGAATATTACGAAAAAGCTATTGCAATGTCTCCTGACAAAACTCAATATAGCAAAGAGTTTGCAGAATTTATTGCATCTTCTAACAAGCAACCGGATGTAAAATCAGCAGATACTTCTGACGGAATTAAAGAAATTTCACTTTCAATGGATTCAATTAAAGCTGGAGAAGCTGCAGACGAGGAGCAAAATAAGAGTTTGATTGCGAAAGGTGATGAAAATTACAAAAGCAAAAACTATGATGTTGCGATACACAATTACCAAGATGCGTTGAAAATTAACCCGTCAGATGAAGTTACACTTTTAAAAATCGGCAATATTTACAAACTTAAAAATGATAACAAAAACGCAATAAGTTTCTACAAAAAATCAATCGTTGTAAACCCTAATTATGCAGACGGTTGGTTCAATTTGGGACTTGTTTATGCAAACGACAAAAACAATAATAAGGCAAAAGAAGCTTTTCATAGAGTAATTGCGCTAAATCCAAATTACGGATATGCTTACTATGCGCTCGGAATTGCGTATGAGCAAGACGGAAACACAAAAGAAGCTTTGAATAACTACAAAATTTTCTTAACTCATAGCAAAGACGAAGCGACAACAAAAGCGGTTGAAACAAAGATTAAGACTTTAGAAAAATGAAGAAATTAGTTTTATTATTCACAATTTTTCTTGCAATGCTTACGTTTTGTGGTTGTACGACTGACAAAGCTGCGATTTTGTTTAACAAATATCCGATTACGGGAAAAAATATTTATGATTACTCAAAATCTTTTCTTGTCGGCAGAAGGATATATTATGTTGTTTTGATGCCTAAAAAAGTTGAGAGTAGGTATTTGTATATCCAAATAATAAAGAAGGATAATAGTTACGGGCAATATGGTTATAAACTGCAACAGACGTATAATATTAGATTGAAAGATGAAGAAATAAATTATTATACGGATTATTTTGTATTGAATGAAAAAGGTTTTTATATAATGAAAGTTTACTCAAAAGACCGCCCACAAAAAGTTTTAGCTCAAGCTGATTTTTATGTTGAGAAATAAATTATTATAACAGATCAATCAAATCGTTTTTGATGTGGTTATAAAAATTTTCGTTTATAGTATTTTTATCCGTGAAATTTACTATATATGGTAAAAGGCTATTATCAAATTTTTCTTTTAATTCAGGTATAATTTTATCAAAATTTTCGCATTCGACAAGAACATCCAAGTCTGAAAGCGGAGTGAAATCCCCTTTTACTCTTGAACCGTATGCGTAGAATTTTCCGGTATAGTTTTTTAAAATATTTTTTATTATTAAATCTTCTTTTTGCGTGATGCCTTTAATCATTTTTCGGTAATTTTTCTTCTAATTTTTCAATCAAAAAATCTGTATCTTCAATAAACTGTGGAATTAAATCAATCAATTTGCGAGATTTTATCAAATCATATTCGTGAGCTGTGTTGTTGCGTTTTTCGTTGTATTCTTTCCAGTTTTCCCAGTTTGTAATGAAATTATAACCTTGCATAAATCTGAAAGTATTATTTACGGTCAATTCTTCTTCTGTAATTCCGTAGACTTTTTTTAATACTTTTTTCATCAGTTTACGTGCGATTTCAAGAGTGTATTCAAATCGTTTTATACAAGAATCTTCAAGCATATCTGCAAAATCGCAAGTCCTATTTGCATTAAGTGTTTTTATGCTTGATTTAAGTGTGTCTAAAGCCGATTTTAAATTAGAAATATCGATACTCATAGGATAATATTAACATGTAATATGTTATAAGACAAGTTGGATAAAAATAAAAGGTGCGATATTCGCACCTTTTATTTGTTTATTACATTTTTTTATTTTCAACAGGAGGTTTAGTCATTTTATTTAAGGCGTATCATTTCCATATTGACCCTCTCCCGAATTTCTAAGTTCGTCACAACTCACTAAGAAATTCAACCCTCTTACAAAGAGAGAGGGTAATTTTTACTATTCTGCTTTATTTCCTTCATCCAACAAACTTGTTTGAGATACGTTAGCTTGTGCTTCTTGAGCATCCATTGCTGCTACGTCTTTTTTTACGGTTTCGTCTTCATCAGGGTTTAAGATTTTGTTTACTGATACAACTGTGTCATTATCAGTCAAATTTTGCGCTCTTACACCTGTTGCCGGTCTGCCTTGACGAGAAATTGAGCCTGCATTCAATCTTGTTACAACACCATTTGCTGTTACCATCATAATATCGTCTGATTCTTTTACGATAGTCAATGCTACAAGTTTTGATGATGTTGATTTGAATTTAGTTGCAATCAAACCAATTCCGCCTCTGTTTTGGCTTCTAAATTCTGATAATTTTGTACGTTTTCCAAAGCCGTCAGAAGTTACAACTAACAAGTCTGCATCATAATCTCTAGGAACGATATCGCAACCTACGATTTCGTCACCTGTTCTCAATTTCATAGAAGTTACACCTCTAGCACTTCTGCCTAAAGGTCTAAGATCTTCGATTGGGAACCTGATTGCCATACCGCAAGATGTTCCGATAATGATTTCATCTCTAGCTGATGCAAGTTTTACCCAGTTAAGTTCGTCGCCTTCTTCTAATCCGATTGCAATAATTCCGTTTCTTCTGATGTTTGAGAAGTTGTCTAATTCGATACGTTTGATGTAGCCTTTTTTAGTCAACATAATCAAGTTCAAATCATGTGAGAAGTTGCTTACTGGTACAACTGCCGTAATTCTTTCAT
The DNA here is from genome assembly GCA_937898445.1 of uncultured Candidatus Melainabacteria bacterium. Taxonomy (GTDB): domain Bacteria; phylum Cyanobacteriota; class Vampirovibrionia; order Gastranaerophilales; family Gastranaerophilaceae; genus Stercorousia. Next base: position 4,683 of record CALEJY010000235.1, read on the forward strand.
CTTGATCAATTGGTAGAACGTTTACGATTGGCAAGCCTTTTGATTGTCTGCCGCCTTCCGGGAAGTCATATACGCTCAAGCTATAAACTGTTCCTTTTGATGAGAAGAACAATACTTTGTCGTGCATCATTGCAGTAAAGAAGTGTTGAATATCGTCATCTTCTTTAGTTTTAATTCCTGATTTGCCACGAGTTGCACGGTTTTGGCGTTCAAAGGTGTCAAGAGAAATACGTTTCAAATAGCCTTGATGTGTGATGAATACTGCCATTGGCGTATTTGGAGTTAAGTCTTCAATAGTAACTTCACCTTGTTCCGGCAAAATTTGAGTTTTTCTGTCATCTCCGTATTTTTCTTTGTCTTCAAGTAATTCTTTTTTGATGATGTCAAGGATTTTTTGACGACTTGCAAGAATTTCTTCGTATTCAGCGATTTTCTTAACAAGTTCATCATATTCAGCTTTAACCTTGTCTTGTTCCAATCCTGTCAATCTTCTCAATTGCATTTCCAAAATTGCATTTGATTGATCAACATCAAGTCCAAATCTGCTCATCAAACCTGTTCTTGCATCATCTGTAGTTTTTGATTTTTTGATAAGTTCAATAACTTCATCAATTGAACCCAAAGCGATAATCAAACCTGCTAAAATGTGCGCTCTGATTTTTGCTTTTTTAAGGAAGAAAATTGTACGTCTTGTAACGATTTCAACCCTATGTTCAACGAATTCTGAAAGAACTTCAAACAAGTTCATCAATCTCGGTTGTTTACCGCAAAGAGCAAGCATATTTACGCCAAAAGTTGTTGCCAATTGAGTGAACTTGAACAAATTATTTTTAACGACATCAGGTTTTGCATCACGTTTAAGTTCGATTACGATACGCATACCTTCTCTGTCGGATTCATCACGAATATCAGAAATACCTGTAACTCTTTGATCTTTAACAAGTTCTGCGATTTTTTCAATCAAAGCAGCTTTGTTAACTTGGTAAGGAATTTCAGTTACAACGATTGCGGTACGTGCTTGACGACCGTTTCCGCCTGCGATTTCTTCAAAGTTTGCAACTGCTTGCATTTTGATAGAACCACGACCTGTTTCGTAAGCTTGTTTAATATCGTTCAAGCCGATAATTGTAGCTGCTGTCGGGAAGTCAGGGCCTTTAATATATTCCATCAATTCAGCAACAGTTATATTAGGATTGTCGATTAAAGCGATTGTACCATCAACGATTTCGCAAAGGTTATGAGGCGGAACGTTTGTTGCCATACCAACTGCGATACCTGAACATCCGTTTAACAATAGCATTGGAAGTCTTACAGGCAAAACAGAAGGTTCTTGCAAAGAACCGTCGAAGTTTGGTTCAAATTCAACAGTTTCGCAATCAATATCAGCAAGCATAGATTGAGTAATCTTGTGCATTCTTGCCTCTGTGTACCTCATAGCGGCTGCGCCGTCACCGTCAACAGAACCAAAGTTCCCGTGACCGTCAACGGTTAAATATCTTGTAGAAAAGTCTTGAGCCATACGAACAAGAGCTTCATAAACTGCAGTATCACCGTGTGGGTGGTATTTACCAAGAACTTCACCAACGATACGGGCGCATTTCTTGAACGGCTTATCAGGTGTCATTCCAAGTTCGTTCATTGCGTACAAAATACGTCTGTGTACAGGTTTTAAGCCATCTCTAACATCCGGCAATGCACGCCCAACGATTACGCTCATTGCATAATCAATATATGAACGTTTCATTTCCTCTCTGATATTAACAGGAACGATTTTCCCATCTGCAAACATATTTTGTTGATTGCTCATTTCAATCCCTTTCTTCTTCCAAGTCTAAACTATTGTAAATATTGTATCACAAATACATTTATTTGAAAAATTTTAAAATAATCTTTACAAAACTAATGTTCAAAGTATTGGATTGCTTGCATATTTATTAGTATTCAAGTATAATTTTTGCAGTGAAAAATTATATGAGGTGATTGATGAAAGGTATTGTATTAGCAGGGGGAGCAGGAACAAGGTTACATCCAAGCACAATTGCGGTTTCAAAGCAGTTGTTGCCGATTTATGATAAGCCGATGATTTATCATCCGATTTCAGTTCTTATGCTTGCAGGGATAAAAGATATTTTAATTATTTCTACTCCTGTTGATTTGCCGAATTTCAAAAGATTGTTGGGTGACGGCTCACAATTCGGCGTAAAATTTTCATACAAAGAACAACCTTCTCCTGATGGGTTGGCACAAGCTTTTATATTAGGCGAAGAATTTGTTGATGGAGATGATGTTGCCCTTGTTTTGGGTGATAATATTTTCTATGGTGGCGGTTTTTCAGGGAAATTGAAATCTGTTGTAAATAATATAAAAGAATTTGGCGGAGCGACTGTTTTCGGTTATCCGGTTAAAGATCCGCAAAGGTTTGGTGTTGTTGAATTTGATGAAGATGGAAAAGTTTTATCATTGGAAGAAAAACCGCAAAATCCAAAATCTCATTATGCCGTAACAGGGTTATATTTTTACGACAAAAAAGTTGTTGAATATGCAAAAAATCTAAAACCTTCTGCTAGAGGAGAATTGGAGATTACGGATTTAAACAATATTTATCTGAAAAATGGAAACTTGAATGTGGAATTGTTGGGGCGTGGCTTTGCATGGCTTGATACAGGAACACATCATTCGTTATTGCAAGCAGGACAGTTTGTAAAAACTGTTGAGGACAATCAAGGCATAAAAATCGCTTGTCTTGAGGAAGTTGCTTACAGGATGGGATTTGTTACAAAAGAAGAACTTTTCCAGACTATTGAAAAATACAAAAATAATGAGTATTTTGCGTACGTAAGAGAGGTTTTGAATAGAGAAAATTAATCTTCTTAACAAATTGTCTTTGCGTTCTTTTTATTCTATAATTAGTGGCAAGGTAGTAAAGAGGGTTATGGAGGACTGGCATGAATTTGGGACATATAAAAAAAGTTGATACACTTGTTGCTGAACAGATTGAAAAAGAATTTGAAAGACAACAAAATACTATTGAATTAATTGCAAGTGAAAATATTACATCACAAGCGGTTATGGAAGCATGCGGAAGCGTTTTGACAAACAAATACGCAGAAGGTAAACCGCACAAACGTTTTTATAACGGATGTGATTGTGTAGATGTTATTGAAGAAGCTGCACAAAAAAGAGCATGCGAACTTTTCCACATGGATCATGCCAATGTTCAACCTCACAGCGGCGCACAAGCCAATATGGCAGTATTTATGGCAGTACTTAAACCTGGTGATAAAGTTTTAGGCATGGATTTGTCAAACGGTGGACACCTTTCTCACGGTTCTCCGGTAAACTTTTCAGGCATGTACTTTGATGTAAAAAGCTACGGCGTTGACGAAAATGGTAATATTGATTACGAAAATGTTTGTCAAATGGCGCATGAACATAAGCCAAAATTGATTATTTGCGGTGCAAGTAATTATTCAAAAATTATTGATTTTAAAAAGTTTAGAGAAATTGCTGACGAAGTCGGTGCATATCTTCTTGCTGATATTGCTCACATTGCAGGACTTGTTGCAGCAGATTTACACCCATCACCGGCAGGTTATGCACATTTTGTAACCACTACAACTCACAAATCTTTGAGAGGACCTCGTGGCGGAATTACAATGTGTGATGAAGAATTTGCACAAATTATAGATAAAGCGATTTTTCCTGGAATGCAAGGCGGACCGCTTGAACATATTATTGCCGGAAAAGCAGTTGCTTTGTTAGAAGCATCTAAACCGGAATTTAAAACTTATGCTGAGCAAATCTTGAAAAACGCAAAAGCTTTAGCTCAAGGTCTAATGGATGAAGGAATGGATATTGTCGGCGGAATGACAGAAAACCATCTTATGACATTGGATTTACGCAAAACTGGTAAAACAGGTAAAGATATGGCGAATGTTTTGGAACGAGTTGGAATTACTGCTAACAAAAACACGGTTCCAAACGACCCTCAAAGTCCTTTTGTAACAAGCGGAATTAGATTAGGTGTTCCGGCAGTTACAACGAGAGGCTTTAAAGAAGACGATATGAGAGAAGTTGCAAGTATTATTGCATCTGCGATATGTTCGTCAGATAATGAACAAGAATTACAAAGTCTAAGAGAACGTTCTTTGAAACTTTGTAAAAAATATCCAATATACGAATAGCGAAAAGTGAAATGCGAAACGTAAAAAGACGTTTCGTTCACTTCATTCAAAAAAGGAACAATCATGCTAATAAAATTAACACATGCACATATAATTGGAACAGTAATAGCGTACTTAATCGGAGTATGTCTTGTTCCGCTTGTTATTAGTTTTTCTAAAAAAGAAGGTTTGGTTGATATGCCGAACGCTAGAAAAATTCATACAAAACCAATCTCGAGAATTGGTGGCGTTGCGATTTGGACTAGTACAATGCTAACCTTTTTATGTCTTGTGTTTATGAGCTACTATCCGTCAGGAAACTTACTATCAGGTATTTTGCTTGGTGGTTCGTTGATGTTCTTGTTAGGGCTTGTTGATGACATCTACAACCTAGATGCAAAATTCAAACTATTTCTACAAGTATCAATCGCTACCTTAGTTTACCTTTTGGGTGTACAGATTAACAATGTTCCATTCATTGGCGATATCGGAATTTTTTCATACCCAATCACAATGCTATGGATTGTCGGAATTTCAAACGCTTTGAACTTTATTGATGGTGTTGACGGTCTGGCAGGTTCTGTTGTAACAGTAAACGCCGTAACTTTAGCGATTATTGCTGTTGCAATGACCCCACCAAACCCAATCAGTGCGTTAATCGGATTTATTTTAGCAGGTTCAATGCTTGCGTTTTTGACATACAATTTCAACCCTGCAAAAATATTTATGGGTGATAGCGGAGCATTATTCTCAGGATTTTTGCTTGCGACAATTTCTATTACAGGTGTTATGAAAGCCGCAACATTAGCAATCCTTTTGCCGTTTATCGTTTTAGCAGTGCCAATTATGGATATTACTTTCTCATCTTTGAGAAGAATTGCAAAAGGTAAATCACCGTTTGTAGCTGATGCCGAACATATTCACCACAAACTTTTGCACGCAGGTTTTTCACAAAAGAAAACCGTAATGATATTAACATCAGTTGCAATTATTGCAGGTGCAATTGCCTCACTATTTATGGGTTCTACAACTATTAAACACTACTTTATCTGTATTTTTACAGTTGTTATTGTTATGTTGTTACTAAACTTTATCAAAGCCTTGACAAAAAAATAATTATGGTGTATAATCCCAGTGGATTTAATTACTCAGTTTTGAGCGATGTCGTTTTCACGAGGAAAAAGTTCAGAATATTTAAGTGTAAATCTGCTGAATATCCTAACAGTTGAGTTCTCAAAAACTCAACAATAATGCAATGGATATTATTGTGTAAGTTAAGTAAAGGTTTATTAGCTATGACAGTAAATGCAGTAGGAAAATCGGACAATTTGTACACTATTATTCAAACAACAGCAGCCGGTAGTGTTGCCGGATATGCTTCAAAGTACATTCTACCTGTAACTAAACAGGAAAACTCTATTTCAAAAAACTCAATGTTGAACTATTGTCGTAAAATTACGAACAAAGCAAAAATTGCAGATTTCGAAACTTTAGGTGCTAAAAAAACACCAGCCCAAGATACTTTTATCAAAATGGCAAATTCAAAAGACAAAAGAGCGTTTGCTTTTTCAGAAATTGGTAAACAAGTAACCAAATTGGGTGGCGAAGATAGTGTTGCAGGCAAAGAATTGAGAGGAATTATCAGAGAAGTTAACTCTGTTTCAACAAATTTGACAAAACAATTCGCTAAAGCTTACCGCTTTATGCTAAAAGATATCAGACCGGCTGCTCCATTCGTGTTTGCCGGAGCAGGAATTGGTTTCTTTGCAGGATTTGCGCATAATGTCTTTAAAACAGACATTAACGCATAATTTTTATATTTTTTCACCAAAAAATATAAAGTCGGATAATCTATCCGGCTATTTTTTTGTGCTACGCACGTAGCCCACTGCGGCAACATTCATCCATACTTCATACTTTGGTGTATTGTTTCAATCGAAGACCGCTTCCACCCCTGTGACAACATTAGTCTAAAGTACTTCATATATTGGTATAGTGTATTACATGCGTAGCACCTGCATCGCTTAGCTCCTCGTAATGACAGTTTTACTGGATTGCTTCGCATTCGCTCGCAATGACGAACAAAAACTATTTTTCCGTAACCGACTTTGCCTCTGCGCATCTATGCCTCTTTGCCTCTATGTTCATTCCTTCACCATTGATTTTGAGCGCAGTTTTCTATGATATGTTATCGCAAATCTATGAGCTTCATCTCTTATTCTTTGGAACAAAAATAATGCACTTGAATTTCTTGGTAAAATCACGGGTTTTGACTGTTTTGGCAGAAATACTTCTTCGTGTTTTTTCGCCAAACTTACGACATCAATATCTTTTATTCCCATATCTTCTATAATCTGCATTACACTTGACAATTGCCCCTTGCCACCGTCAATTATAATCAAATCAGGTTTTTCCCATTTTGGTTCGCCCAAACGGGAAAGTCGTCTTGTCAAAACTTCTTTCATTGACAAAAAGTCATCCGGTTTGCCTTCTGTTGATTTGACTTTGAACCTTCTGTATTCTGAACCTTTTTTTACTCCGTTTTCAAATACGACCATTGATGCAACGGTATTTGTTCCCTGAATATGTGAAATGTCGTAACATTCCATTCTGTGCGGAAAATTTTGGAGTTGGAGTTTTTCTGCCAAATATGAACCAATTTCGTTAAAATCTTCATAAATGGATGCCATTTTTTTGATTTTTGCGTTTCCCAAAAGAACTTTTGCATTTTTATCCGCAAGCATTTGCAATTCCTTGCCTTGTGCAGATTTCCCGTAACTAATTTTGACTTTCTTTTGTGCTAATATTTCTAACCATTCTTCATACAAAGCTTTTTCTCCGACAGCTTCAAGTTCATTAGAAACAATTCTGTCAGGGTAGCCGAGTTTTAGAGTGCTGTAGTATTCTTTGAAGAATGTCGCAAAAAACTCTGTTCTATCGTCTTCTTCAACATCATATACAAAATCTTTTTTGTCGATAAGTCTGCCTTCTCTAATCATAAGGATTATGATTGCAAAAATTCCGTCATCAGCCATTAGAGAAATTACGTCTTCGTTTAATTTTGTGTTTTCGTAAACCACTTTTTGCTTTTCAAGCGTTTTGGCGAGATCGTTGTAGCTATCACGAAGTTTTGCGGCTTTCTCAAATTGGAGGCTTTCGGAATATTTTTCCATTTGTTCTTTTAGTTGTTTCATCAATTCGGACTGTTTACCGGAAAGAAACAATTCAGCCTGTTTTACAAGGTTTGTATATTCTTCTGAAGAAACTTTATTTTGGCATGGAGCCATACATCTGCCGATATGATAGTAAAGACAAGGACGGTCTTTAAATTTCGGGGTTTTGCATTGTTTAAGCGGAAAGATTTTTTTTAGGAAATCTAATGTTGCGTGCATTGCTCTTATGTCTGTGTATGGTCCGTAATATCTGCCTTTGTCGGGGTTAAGATTTTTTTTGCGCACAATTGTAATTCTTGGAAAAGCTTCATCTGTGATTAAAAAATAAGGATATTTTTTGTCATCTTTTAATAAAACGTTGTATTTGGGTTTATATTTTTTGATTAAATGACTTTCGAGAATTAGGGCTTCGACTTCGGTATTTGTAATAATGTATTCCATACGTTCGATTTGCGAAACCAAAATATCGACTTTAATTCGGTCGTGTTTTCTGTTGAAATAACTCATTACACGGCGTTTTAAAATCTTAGCTTTCCCAACATAAATAACCTCCCCTTCTTTGTTATAATAAATGTAACAACCAGGGAGTGATGGCAAAAGTTTAAGAGTTTGTTTTAATGCATCATTCATCAATTTAATTATAGCATATTTTAGGTGTTTTATTATAGCAACTTTACAAAGAATTGATTAATTTGTTTTATTCGGTTATATTATGGTTAGGAATTGAGAACTTATGAAGTTTAAAAAAGGATTTACTAAAATATCTTTAATACTTACAATTATGTTGGAGATTACTTTTCCGGCGATTGCAACAGAATTAATTCCTCCTATGTGGGCTGATTTTTGTCCGGATGGATTAGAAAATGCTGAGTATAAAGAGATTAAGTGGTTTTGGCCGGAAGGCACAAAATCTACTCAGGAAATCTACAATTATTGGGCAAATAGACGAAAAGAATTTCAAGCAGCATTGTTTAAATGTAATTTGATGGATGAAGGCAGTCAAGCAAAATGTTATGCCGGTTTGAAAAGACGACAATTATTCTTTAATGACCAGTACAAACGTGATATTCAACAGCAACAAATTACACGTCAGGATTGGCGTGATATTCACGAAAAAGGTTCTAGCCCTTTTATGATTAATATTTTTCAAAGATAAGATAGTTTATTGAATTATTTGCGAAACTTCATCCGTAATATCATCTCCGCCGAACAAAACAGTGTTTTTCGGCAAAACTATATTGTAATTCATTGAACGAGCTTTTTCGACTACTGCAGTTTTAATCTTACTGTCAATTGCTTTGACTTTTGTGTTGTAAGACGCATCCAGTGCAAGTTTTTGGTTATTTATTTCGTTTCTGTATCTTTCTTCTAATTGTGCAATTTTTGCAGGCTCTTGTTCTTTAGAAATTTCTGTTCGAGCTTTATCAATTGTTGATTGCATGTTTTGCATTTGTTTTTCTTGTTCAGCTTTCAAACTTTTTATTTCTGTAGAATTTGCAACAATTCTTTGAATATCAACTGTCGCAATTTTGTATTCCGGTTGAGCTTTCGAAACTGCGATATTGTTTATTGAATACCCCATTACAAGCGAGATTACGACTGCTGAAGATAGTATAATAATTTGTTTTTTCATAAAAAATCCCCTTTCAAAAATCTTTGATTTGTATATAATTTATAAAGAATTTTTTAATTTTTTAATTGGTTAGTTGGATTAATTTCATGTTTTTTGTATGATAGTCTTGCGAATACATAAAAGGATTAAAAATTCGTTTAATCCACAAAGGAGAGAAAATATGAAAAAATCAATTAATGATTTAGGTGACGTAAAAGGTAAACGCGCTCTTGTTAGAGTTGACGTAAACGTACCTCTTGACGAAAACCACAACGTAACAGATGACACAAGAATCCAAGCTATTGTTCCTACAATTAAAGCTTTGAAAGAAAAAGGAGCTAAAATTATTCTTATGGCTCACTTAGGCAGACCAAAAGGAGAATGGAAAACAGAATTTTCTCTTGAACCTGTTGCTAAATATATGTCAAAAGTTTTGGGTGAAGACGTATTGTTCGTAAAATCACCTGTTGGCGAAGGTGCTGATAAAGAATTAGAAGCATTGAAAGACGGTCAAGTTGCTTTGTTGGAAAACATTCGTTTCTACAAAGCTGAAGAAGCAAAAGATGATGATATGACTTTTGCTGAAGAATTAGCTAAATTGGGAGATTTCTATGTAAACGACGCTTTTGGTGCAGCTCACAGAAAACACACTTCAACTGCTAAAGTTGCTCATATCTTGAAACCTGCTGTTGCTGGTTTGTTGATGGAAAAAGAAATCAGAAGCTTGTCACAAGCTCTTGATAACCCAACTCGCCCATTTACTGCAGTTGTTGGCGGTGCTAAAGTTTCTTCTAAAATCGGTGTTTTAGAAAACTTAATCGACAAAGTTGACAACCTAATCATCGGTGGTGGTATGGCTTATACATTCGTAAAAGCTAATGGTGGTAAAATCGGTAACTCTATTTGTGAAGATGATCAAATGGATGTTGCAAAAGCTATCGAAAAGAAAGCTGCTGATAAAGGCGTAAAAATTGTTATGGCTACTGATGTTCTTGCTGCTGATGATTTCTCTGGCAACGGAACAAACAAAGTTGTATCTATCAACGAAATTCCTGATGGATTTGAAGGTGTAGATGCTGGCCCTGATAGCCAAAAAGCTTTTGCTGAAGTTATCAAAAATTCAAAAACTATTTTGATGAACGGACCTGTTGGTGCATTTGAAAATCCTAAATTCGCTGAAGGTACAAAAGCAGTATTGCAAGCAATCGTTGATGCAACAAAAGCCGGTGCAGTTTCTGTAATCGGTGGTGGTGATTCAGTTTCTGCTGCTAAAAAATACTTTAAAGCAGAAGATTTCACTCACGTTTCAACAGGTGGCGGTGCTTCTCTTGAATTTATCGAAGGTAAAGTACTTCCAGGTGTTGCAGCATTAGACGAAAAATAATCAGAATTTTTCATACAATACTCTTAAAGATCCGCCGTATGGCGGGTCTTTTTCTTTTGCTAAAAAGAGGAAATTCACACTCTGTTTTTCTTTTTGTGTTAAGATTATTTCAAGCGAGGTTTTTATGAAAAATATTTTGGTAACCGGAGGTGCCGGTTTTATAGGTTCTCATTTATGCGAAAAATTGTTGGAGCAAGGCAACCATATTATTTGTCTTGACAATTTTTTCACAGGTTCAAGAAAAAATGTCGAACATCTTTTTGACAACCGAGAATTTGAACTTATCAGGCATGATATTATTGAGCCGATAATTCTTGAGGTTGACCAGATTTATAACCTTGCCTGCCCTGCAAGTCCGATACATTATCAATATAATGCGATAAAAACCATAAAAACAAATGTTTTGGGTGTTACAAATATGTTGGATTTGGCGGATTCGGCAAAAGCTCGAATTTTGCAAGCCTCTACAAGTGAGGTTTACGGTGATCCGATTGTTCATCCGCAAAAAGAAAGTTATTGGGGAAATGTCAACCCGATTGGAATAAGAAGTTGTTATGATGAAGGAAAACGTGTAGCCGAAACCTTGATGATGGATTATAACAGGCAACATAATGTGGATATCAGAATTATCAGGATTTTTAATACTTATGGCCCTCGTATGGCGCAAAACGATGGTCGAGTTGTTTCAAACTTTATTGTTCAGGCGTTGAAAAACGAAGATATAACGATTTATGGAGATGGCTCTCAGACAAGATCTTTTTGTTATGTAGATGATTTGGTTCGTGGAATGATTGCTTTGATGAATACTGAAAATTTCATAGGGCCTGTAAATGTTGGAAATGACGGGGAATATACGATTTTGGATTTGGCAAAAATAATAATTGAGTTGACTAATTCAAGTTCAAAAATTATATTTAAACCATTGCCGTCAGACGATCCGTGTCAAAGAAAACCTGATTTGTCACTAGCGAAAGAAAAATTGGGTTACGCTCCGACAGTCCATGTAAAAGATGGTTTGCTAAAAACAATTGAATATTTTCAAAATGTATTGTTAGATGCTTAGATGCAAAGAGGTTTGGAGGCAAAGTCGTTATCTGTCATTACGAGGAACGAAGTGACGTAGTAATCCCATTAATATTTATAATAATGAGATTGGTGCTAAGCATGTAGTCCTCTGTGACAATATTGGTTCCTACTTCAAACATTGGTGTAGAGTTTTCCGTTACACTCCACTCGCAATGACAAACGATTGTCACCCTGAACTTGATTCAGGGTCTATCAATGCTGATAAGAGATTGCGCAACAAGTGCGCAATGACATGTACTGTTGATATAAAAGAAAATATCTTTAACGATAAGTGGATAGTGTGAATAGCCCTTATCGCCGAAGTTATTTGGGTTCATATCTCCAATATTTCCTGTAAAATCTCTAAATTCCATAATAATCCTCCATGTTCACATGTATGAACTATTATAAACAATTATTCAGTTAATATCAATACATAAGGTTCACATGTATGAAGATATGTAAAATATGATTAATCAAGATTTTAACAAAATTGTATGTGAAAGGATTGCCACTCTTAGAAAAGAACGAAATATGACACTTGAGCAACTTGCATATCAAAGTGGAATTTCAAAAGGTGGGTTAAGCGAAATAGAACGCAATATGAAAGAACCACGTGCATATACAATTTTGAAAATTTGTAATGGATTAGGTATAACAATAGCAGAATTTTTTACATTTGATGCAATAAATGAATTTGCAACAAAATTATAAATATACAGACCTTGCCTCTATACATCTTTGCATCTAGACATCTAACTCAAGTGTTGCCACATAAGGCTACGTATGTAGCAAAACATTACACCAATGTATGAAGTATGAGCCAATGTTGTCGCAGAGGGCTACGTGTGTAGCAAAACATTACACCAATGTATGAAGTATGAACCAATGTTGCCACAGAGGGTTATGTGCATAGCACAGCTTTTATGTACCAAGTTTTTGCGCCGGAAATTTTTACGTTTACAAATTGTCCTGTCAAATCTGTGTCGCAAGGAATATGTACTGTTTTGAAATTCCTTGTTTTTCCGGTATTTATCATTTGTCCTTTGTGTTCATAAAAATTCTCTACAAGAACTTCCATTTCTCTGCCAAGATATTTCAAATTTGATTTCAAGCAATTTTCTTTAACTTTATCATTAAGTCGCTGAAATCTTTCATTTTTGATATCTTCCGGAATAAATTTATCAACCCATCTTGCAGCAACAGTTTTTTCTCTCGGAGAATACGCTGCAACATTGCAATAATCTAATTCAAATTCGTCAATTGCAGTAAGTGTATCTTCAAACTGTTCTTCTGTTTCTCCAGGAAAACCTGCAATAAAGTCGCTTGTGATAGTTACATCCGGTATCATATCACGAACTTTTTTTACGATTTTTGCGTAGGTTTCTCTATCATAACGTCTGTTCATTGCTTTTAAGACTTCTGAATTGCCTGATTGCATTGGAATATGGAAGTATTCGCAAACTTTGTCCAATTCTTTTGCGGTTTCAATCAATTCATCCGTAATATCTGTAGGATATGATGTTACAAAACGTATTCTGAATTTGCCTTCAATAGAGTTAAGTTCTCTCAACAAATCAGCTAGTCTGTAGTTTTTGTCTTTAAAATCTTTGCCGTAGCTATCTACGTTTTGACCTAGCAATGTAATTTCTTTAAAACCTGCGTTTAGTGCGTCTTTAACTTCTTTTATAATTGTTTCAGGAAGTCTTGAACGTTCTCTGCCTCTAGTATATGGAACAATGCAGTATGTGCAGAAGTTATTGCAGCCTTCTGTAATATTTATCCATGCATTAGTTGATTTAACACGGTTAATTTCATAGTTTTCAGGATTTTGAGATGGAAGGTTTGTTTCTTCGCATTCGCAAACTCTTTCACCATTATTAATTCTTTTTATAACATCGGGTAAGGAATAAATTTTGTGTGTTCCAAGAACAAAGTCAACATAAGGCGCACGTGAAAAAACTTGTCTTGCTTTTTGTTGCGCAACACATCCGCACATTCCGATTTTTAGATCAGGGTTTCTGTCTTGTTTCCATTTGCCCCAAACTCCGAGTTGGCTAAATGCTTTGTCTTCGCTCAATTGTCTGATTGAACATGTATTAACCATTAACAAATCAGCTTTTTCAGGGTCTTTTGTTTCTTCGTAATCAAAATGAGAAAGCATTCCGAGCATTCTTTCTGTATCTGATTTGTTCATTTGGCAACCCATTGTTTCTATATATACGTGTTTCATATTTGTTCCTTTAGCTTGCAAAGATAAGACATCTTGGCTTAGTTTCTAAGTTTACTTTTTGTAAAAGACTGCGCCTCTTTGCTTTTTCGCCTCTATACCTCTATGTCTCTAATTTATCACAAAAATACTTAATGTTCTTGACTTTTCTTTGAAAAAATAATATTCTTTGTATGTTGAAGTAAAAGTTAGTAGTGTTTATCGCACTATTAATAAGTATTTAAGGGGTGTTATGAAAAAGGTATTGTTTATATTTTTATTGGGAATTTGTGCAATTCCTGCGTTTTCGGAAGAATTGAAATTAATTAATCCGCAGGCTGATTTGCCGCCAAAATGGACAGATTTTTGTGAAACTGGTTATGAAAATGCGGTTTATAAAAATAGAGATGATGTGTTTAATATGTTCAGTTATGTTAAGTCAGAGAGGACAAAAACTAACTATTGGGCTGAACGCAGAGTGAGTTTTGAAAAGTATTTGAAAAGTTGTAATGCGTTGGATGATAGCGCAAAAGCGGCATGTTATGCTGAATTGAGAAAATCAGAAAATGAGAAAAATGATTTGTATAAATTAAAACGAGATCAAATGCTTTATGAAAATAATATTCAGTTGAATAGGCATTAGGATTGTAAAATCAGCATTGATAGACCCTGAATCAAGTTCAGGGTGACAGTTTCGTTTAGGTTATTTAGGTAACATTTTAATATGAAAAATCAAAATGCAATTTATATTATGACAAATTATTTGAATACAACTTTTTATATTGGTGTAACGAATAATTTGTTGCGACGAGTGTATGAACATAAAACAAAACAAAATGAAGGTTTTTCTAATAAATATAATCTTAATAAACTTGTGTATTTTGAGATAACAGAATTAATTGAGGATGCAATTAATAGAGAAAAACAATTAAAAAATTGGAAACGTAGTTGGAAAATTGACTTAATAAAAAAGCAAAATCCTGATTTTAAGGATTTAAGTGAAGATATTGGCTTAAGTAAAGAAGTAATAGAAGGAATGGATAACACCTAATTTACTACGTAACAGTTACACACTTATGTCACCCTGAACTTGATTCAGGGTCTATTAATGTTGATTTTTATATAAAGAAATATTAATTTTAATAAAAATAGGAATAATTCCTACTTTACAAAAAATATTTTGTATTGTATTATAAAGCATGTAGAAAAAAGAGGCTAATTTTTATATAAGAAAGGTGGTAGAAAATGGCTAAATTTGTATGTACAGTATGCGGATGGTCAACTGAAAGTGATAAAGCTCCTGAAAGATGTCCTTTGTGCGGAGCAACAACATTCAAAGAAATTAATACAGCAGAAGGTAAAGTATATGCTTGCGAACACAAAGTAGGCGATGGAAAAGTTGAAGATAAAGAAGTTATGGAAGGCTTGAGAGCGCATTTTGCAGGTGAATGTACTGAAGTTGGTATGTACCTTGCAATGGCTAGAGTCGCTGAAAGAGAAGGATATCCTGAAGTTGCTGAAGCTTATAAGAGATACGCTTTTGAAGAAGCTGAACATGCTGCCAAATTTGCTGAATTGTTGGGCGAAGTTGTTACAGATTCAACAAAGAAAAACCTTGAAATGAGAGCAGAAGCAGAACAAGGTGCTTGCGAAGGAAAACTTGCCATTGCAAGACGTGCAAAAGAATTGGGTTATGATGCAATTCATGATACTGTTCACGAAATGGCTAAAGACGAAGCTCGTCACGGAAAAGGTTTTGATGGATTGTTGAAAAGATATTTTTCATAAATTTTTGTCATAATTGAAAACCAAAAAGCGACTTTCATTATTTGAAGGTCGTTTTTTTATTGAGAATGTCTATTTTACTGGATTGCCACGCTAACGCTCGCAATGACGTGTATTGATGATTTGAACCAAAATAGTTTTGCCGATAAGGTCTATTCATCATTTCCCACTCACCATTCACTTATTCATAACGATACGGTTTTTTCACGTTTCACTTCTCACTTTTCACTAATATATGAGGTATGAATGAATGTTGTTACAAAGGTGGAAGCGGTCTTCGATTGAAACAATACACCAAAGTCTGAGGTATGAACCAATATTACCACAGGTGGCTACGTGCGTAAACTTTTCACCAATATATGAGGTATGAATAAATGTTGTTCCAAGTGTGGCGGGTGGAGCGGCACGCTCCCAAAAAAAGACCTCTTTGAAA